>CAZOGT010000049.1:0-13554 GCA_964579015.1 uncultured Acidobacteriota bacterium
GGTAAAGAGCCCTTAGAAATGGCGGAGAGAGAGGGATTCGAACCCTCGGTACCGGGGATACCGGTACAACTGCTTAGCAGGCAGCCCTGTTCGACCACTCCAGCATCTCTCCGCTTACAGCAGGGTCTAAACAATACATAAAAAGAAGGTTTTTTTCAACTACTGGTTCCATTATACCAGAGGGTGTGAGAATCCTTTATCCCCTTAATCCTGACCGGAGTCGATGTCCCGGGCAACCTGCGACGCGCTTTGCCCCCGCTGAAAATTTTCAGAAACATTTCCAGTATTGACCTTTTAATGTAAAAATAGTCCTGCCATGGAATTTAATCTCCAGATGCTGAGAGAGGCCAGAGGCCTGCTCTCCCATTACATCAGACAGACCCCGGTCCTGCCCTCGCATTCCGTTACCGGTTTATGGATAAAGGCCGAAAATCTCCAGGTGACCGGCTCCTTCAAGATAAGAACCGCCCTGAACCAGCTCCTGCGGCTGACCCCAGAACAGAGAAGGATGGGCATTGTCACTTCCAGCTCGGGAAATTTTGCCGGCGGGGTTGCATACGCTTCATCGATTCTTGGCATCTCGGCAAAAATCGTGATGATGGAATCCTCAAACCCGGTCAAGGTTGCGAAAGTAAAAAAATACGGCGCCGAAATCAGCTTCTGCGGCAACATTTTTCGGGACAGGCAGGAAAGGGTCCGGGCCATAAAGGAATGCGAAAACAGGACCGTGATTTATCCTTTTGACCATCATGATGCTGTAGTGGGGAGCGCTACAGCCGGCCTTGAAATAATCGAGCAATGCCCGCGGGCCAGGCAGGTGATTGTGCCGGTCAGCGGCGGAGGCCTTATCTCTGGAATCGCGCTCACTCTCAAGTTCCTCCACCCTGAGGTATCCGTCATTGGAGTCCAGCCGAAAGGCTCGAATGCAACAGCCCTTTCGTATCACCGGAAAGAGAAGGTCTGTCTGGAAAAGAGCACCACCATAGCCGACGGGCTGCGGGTTACTGAGCCGGGCGAGGTTACCTTCCCCCTGATCCTAGAACTTGTGGACGATATGGTTGAGGTTTCCGAGGATTCAATAAGGGAGGCTACCAGTCAGCTTATTTTCGAGGAAAAACTGGTAGCAGAGCCGGCTGGAGCAGTACCGCTGGCGGCGCTCCTTGAAGGTAAAGCCCGGGCCGGGGACTCGGTCGCAGTGGTAAGCGGCGGCAACATAGACCCTGAATTGCTGGTTTCCTTGACTGAGGAATACCACAAGGGCCTGGAAATTTTAAAATAATCCCCTGATCTGCAATAATAGTTCCCGGCGGCAATAGAGCCGCCCTCTGGCCCCGTTTACAGCAGGGTCGCGCAGCGAGGCGGAGAAGGCGCCGTCCTGACTGGGCTTATCAAGGCCCAGGCCATGCAGGCGCGCCCGACAGTACGTCATGGAGGCTGACTCTGCATAATGCAGTCAGGACGGATATTCAGGCCGCTGCTGCAGCCGGCTGCGCGGAATGAGGGCTGATAAACCGGTTAATCAGCGTTGGATGGAGAATTAGACATGGGCGAGCATCGCAAAATAAAGGACAGCAGGCTGCAGAATATCCCCTGGGGCCACAAATGGGGATTCAATGACACGGAATTTATCATTCACGAAGACAGATCTGTCGAGCTCCGGGGAAAACGCTACATGTTGTCAGGATACAGGATGCGCGACTTTCTCCCCTACGTGGAAAAGGTCCTGGGCACCCAGATGGACCTTGATCATCTCAGGGAGGAAAGAACTGACAAGCCCGTAGACCCTCCCCGGAAAAACGAGGCTTTCTGCGAAGCCGCGGAAAAGTCTTTCAAGTCCGACCAGATATCTTTCGAGGACTACGACAGGCTGCTTCACAGCCACGGTCAGACCACGGCTGAAGAAGTCTACCGGGTGCTTTACGAGAGACTCCAGCGCTTTGCAGACATGGTCTTTTTCTGTGAGACCGAGGAAGATGCCCAAAAGATCACTGCCCTGGCAGAAGAGCATGATGTTTGCCTGGTTCCTTATGGGGGGGGGACCAGTGTGAGCTGCGCCCTGCAGCTTCCGCCAAAGGAAGAAAGAATGATCGTTTCGGTGGACATGCGGCGCATGAATCGGATCGAGTGGATTGACAGGCAGAATATGCAAGCCTCTGTCCAGGCAGGTATCCGGGGAATGGACCTGGAAGCCATCATGAATGATGAAGGGTTTACCATCGGCCATGAACCGGACAGCATCGAACTGTCCACCCTCGGGGGATGGATTGCGACCAATGCCAGCGGCATGAAGAAAAACAAATACGGAAATATCGAACAGTGCGTGGAAAACATTACCCTGGTCACGGCCCGCGGAATAGTGGAACAGGCCCAGCCTTTCTGCCGGGCTGCCGTGGGCACCCAGCCCCAGATGGCCCTTTTCGGGAATGAAGGGAACTTTGGCATTATCACCAAGGCGGTGATCAAGCTGTTCCCCCTGCCAGAAGAGACGAAATACGGGTCTTTGGTTTTTCCGGATTTCAAAGCCGGCGCCGCTTTCCTGGAAGAACTCTCCAAAACAGACTACATCCCCGCCAGTATCCGCCTGGTTGACAATATCCAGTTCAAATTCGGACTGGCCCTCAAGGAAACTACTGACAGCAAACTGGAAGAACTCAAGAGTGCGCTCCAAAAATTCTTTCTTTTCAAGATCAAAAAATTTGACCCGGACAAGCTTGTAGCTGCTACCATCGTGACGGAGGGATCAAAAGAGGAGGTGGCCAGGCAACAGAAATGCCTTAACCGTCTTGCCAAAAAATACCGGGGGATTCCGGGTGGAGCGGAGGCTGGTCAAAGAGGCTACCTTTTGACTTATGCCATCGCCTACATCCGTGATTTTGTTGTTACCTTTGATGTCATTGGTGAAACTTTCGAGACCTCGGTCCCCTGGAGCAAGGTACACGATGTTACCAGGGCAGTTGAGGAGCGGGCCACACTTAAGCACAAAGAACTTGGGTTCCCCGGGAATTTTTACGTCTCCTACCGGATTACCCAGGTCTACCATACCGGCTGCTGCATCTATTTCATGCTCGGCCTTCTTCTCAAAGGCGTAGACAAACCCGCTGATACCTTTGGTAAAATGGAACATTCCCTGCGAGAAGCCATAATGGAGGCCGGAGGGTCCATATCCCACCATCACGGTGTGGGCAAATTGAGGAAGGATTTCCTGAAAGATACCTTTTCGGAAGGAAGCATCGAACTGATTAAGGAGATAAAGAGAGGCATTGATCCGAAGAATGTCTTTGGAATAAAGAACAATGCTCTGGCAGACTGAACCCGTTTTCTCTTAATCCTGGCTGCTCTTTTTCTCGAGAACCCCGGTGCGGCGGTTTCCGCCCTTGCCACGGGGATCAGGCGAAATCATGCCGGTTTTTGTGCCGTTGACATAAGGCGTACTTAATTATGGATTTCACTGGACGCATCGTATTGATCACCGGAGCCGGATCAGGTCTCGGGCGACGACTGGCAATAGACCTAAAAGAAGCCGGATGCCGGATTGCCATGGGCGACTTCAACGAGGCAGGTTTAGTGGAAACGGCTGCAATGCTGAAGGGCCCGGAAACTGACATTTATTACCTGAAGACTGATGTTACCAAGCCGGACGACTGCCGGAGACTGGTAGAGGGGACTGTTGAAAAATTTGGGAAGCTGGACATTTTAATCCCCTGCGCAGGGGCCAGCATGTGGGCTGATTTCCTGGAAATTGATGACCTGTCTCTTTTCAGCAAGATGATCGACATCAATTACCTCGGTGTAGTCAACGCCCTTCATTACGCCCTGCCCCATTTAATCAGGTCCAGTGGCTCCCTGGTAACCATCTCTTCCTTTCAGGGAGTTTTCGGAATCGCCCACCATACGGCCTATTCAGCCTCCAAGCATGCCCTGAACGGATTCATCTCCGCCCTGGAAGCGGAACTCGGGGACAGTATCCACATTCTGAATGTTATGCCGGCGTGGATTTCAGGGACCAATCTCCGGCAGAATGCTTTCCAGTCTTCCGGATCCCAGGGAGGCAAAGCGCGCCGGCACAACCGGCCCTTGGCAACGGTTACCGTAGAGTCCTGCTCCCGGGAGATAATCAAGGCCCTGGCCAAGCGGAAAAGGGAACTTTTCCAGCCGAAGAAAGTCGGCTTGCTGCGCTGGATCAATACGCTTTTCCCCTGGTTTGTCTCCGGCCTGATCCGCCACAATGTGAAAAAGCAAAACAAGGAGAAGTAGCCCCCCGGGTTTACTTGATTCAAGATTCCGGGCATGGCCGGCTGGCGACAGGGGTTCAGCGCCTGTGTCTGCAATTTCTGATACCGGGCCGCATTTCTCCAGTCTCCCTGGGGATGCGTTATGAGTGTTCAGCCCCCTGGCTCGAATTGCCTATTTTTTCAATCGCGTTTTTCACGTCTGCCGTGATTTGCCGGTAAAGGTGATCCTTATTAGAGGTGAAGGCTATCTTTTCATACTGTCTCATTTCAATCATCTCTCCGAAAACCACACTGATCGGAAACCTCTTGGGAAGTGCTTTACCGGCCGGCATGGCATCATAGGTCCCTTTCAGGTATACCGGAAGAATCGGCACTTTTTGTTCCCAGGCAACCAGGCCGACACCAGGTTTAAACTCCTGCATCTGTCCGCTTCGGCTCCTGGTTCCTTCCGGGAAAATCAGAATCGGCTCCCCGAAGGCCAGTATGGAACCGAGTCTCCTCAGGCCGTTCAGGGAAAGTTCATCCCTTTCAATCGGAACAACATTCATACAGGTGGAAAAAAACCAGCTTTTGAACGGACCCTCGAAAAAATAGTCTCTGGCTCCGATGATATGAAGACGCCGTGATTTTCGTACGCCGAGGGCCTGAGTCAGGGCGGATATCATCACTACGGTGTCCAGGTGACTGGCATGATTGGCGGCCAGAATATACGCCCCGCTTTCCGGTATGAATTTCTCATTGAAGAGACTGAGGTCAAAATAGGTGCGGCTGAAATTCCGCAAGGCTTGAAAACTTAACCTGAGGATCAGCCGGTCACGAAGAGGCCTCTCCTTGAGAGACAGGGTGGAGCGATGAACCTTTTTCACCGGCACTGATTCCGGCTTTAGGCCGATTCTTTTGATTTCATCAAGCACATCCTGGACAGTCTGCATCCCTGCAGCCTTCTCATCAGGGATTGCAATCCCGAATTTCTGCTCCATGGCCATCAGCAGTTCCAGGGCCATCAGTGAATCAAGCCCCAGATCAGTGTAGAGGTGGCTTTCTTCAGAGATCTCCCCCACCTCCAGCCCTGAAAGGCGGGACAGTTCCTTCAGCAGCAGCCTGCGTTTGCCGGCCCTGGAATCACTTTCCCGGGACAGGGTACGTCCTTTTCTGCTGCGGGTAAAGTTTCCTGAGAGCTCCATTACTTCCTGTCTGATCACGGTTCGGTCCAGTTTCCCATCACCCTTCCTGGCGAGAGGCTGATAGGAGAAATGAAGGGCCTGAAGCCTGTTGTAAGACGGAAGCTCCCTGGCAATAGTCCTTATTTCCTTCTGTATATCTTTTTCTGTCCTGCTCCTGTCATCATTGATCCGGTATTCGGCGGCTGGGAAGATTACGGCATGGACTTCCTCAGTCAGGCCGGACCGCAAACCGAACACACAGATATCCTCGACGCCGGGAAGCTGCCGGTAAATGGCCTCCAGGTCGTTTGGATAGACATTCTTTCCGGCTCCGGTCACGATCACGTCCTTGATTCGGCCGGTTATGTATACATACCCATCGCCGTCAACCCATCCGAGGTCCCCGGTATGAAACCACCCATCCCGGACAGCCTCTCTTGTAGCCTTCGGGTTCTGGTAATACTCTTTCATCAGGCTGGGGGTCCTGACAATAATCTCCCCAACTCCATCGGCATCAGAGTGATAGAGCCTGACCTCAACTCCGGGGAGAGGCTTGCCTGCCGAGCCTGACCGACTCCTGTGCATGGGGCTGACTGTCAGGACCGGCGCTGTTTCAGTAAGTCCGTAACCTTCATAAATCGGCATCCCAAGAGTCTGAAAATAATCATAGAGATCTTCTCCAAGGGCTGATCCACCGCTGACAAAAACCCGGATTCTCCCTCCGAATTCCCGGTGAACGGCGGCAAACATTTTTCTGCCCAGGTTCCGGCCGAACCTTTTCTCCAATGAAGCGTTGATTTTCCTGGATCCCTGCAGGATGCCATTTTTGAAAAAGGATTGGCTTGACTTCAAAATTCTTCGTTCAATATCGTCCCTGATCATGCTGAAAAGCGTTGGGACGCCCAGCATGGCAGTAGTGCCGGTTTCCTGCATGGCGGCAAGAATATTTTTCGGCTTGAGAGACTGCTGGTAGGTGATGGTCGCACCTCCGTGAATTCCCATCAAAAAACCGCAGGTATATTCAAGGGTGTGGTAGAGGGGCAAGACCGAAAGAAACTTATCTTCGTCGCGGACCGACATGTAATAATTGACTCCGCGGACGTTGGAAAGAAAGCTCCGGTGACTATGTACCGCTCCTTTCGGGTCATCCAGTGTACTGGTTGTAAATATCACTGATACAGGATCCTCCGGGTCGGCCTGCTGTAATTCAAAAAGGCTGTTTTCATCCAGCTCAAGCCTGGAATTAACCGGATGGCTTTTTGCTGAAAAAGGCCTGCAGAACGCATCTACGTTAAAAAAGAGGACTGGAGACCCTGCACTTTCATTCTGCTCAAGCTGCTCCCCGGTAAAACGGCTCATGCATTTGACCGAAGCCAGGATGGCTTTTGCCTGGGTGAACCGGCAGATGGACCATATCTCCCTGGTCCAGGTCTGGGAATCAACAGGTACGACCACCAGTCCGGCCATTACCGCACCAAAGTGGCTTATCCCCCATTCAGGCTGATTTTCTGAAAAAAGTACCACGTGCTGGCCGGGCCTGAGGCCGGCTGACCAGAGGACTCCCGCAACCTCCCGGGCTTTTGTTTCTACCTCGGAATAGGTATAGCGGGACCATTCCCCATCCCGTTTTATCTGCAAGGCGGTTCTATTAGTAAAACGCTCCCTTGCAGACTCCAGGAGTTCCGGGATGGTCGTGGGGAAGGCCTCATCTTCGGAGGCCACTGCTCCGAGTTCAAAGCTTCCGGTCCCTTCCATTTTCAGGAGATACTTTTTTATGCCCGGAATGTGTATATTCTGTACATAATGCCTCCAGTTCATCCTGGAGACATCAAAATTAAAAAGAACCTGGTCTTCCTTGTCCAGGTCATAATAAAGTTCCAGGGCCCTGTCCACCTGGAAGGTGCTTCCCAGATTAAGATAAGGCTCGTAGATCTCCCCATAGTAATAGAGCATGTCCATGGCGGCTTTGCGGGATGCAATTTTCCGCCTCATTTTTTTTCCGGTTTTAAAGTCAGGGAGGATGGAAAGTGTATTATCCAGCAGATCCATAGGAATACGCCGGACCTGGTGCTGCAGCCTGAACAGCTTCCGTCCCGGAAAACTTAGTTTCCTGATAATTATCGGGCTCCCCTGCTTGTCCAGGAGAGGAGTTCTCCGAAAAAACTCGTAGACATGGCTATACAGGTCTCCCATGCTGATGGGTTTTTCTGACCCAGTAGCCACGTGGATAATCCTTATTCCGTCAATCTTTGCGGAGTGCAGGTTGGCGGCCTCCGCCAGGATGGCGTTAACTACCATGTCAACCGGGACAATATCCAGGTTCACCTCGGGGTTGAGCGGCAGGGAACGAAGGCGCCCTTTCCCTATGGCCACAATCAAGGGGTCAGCCATTCTAAGTCCGTCCAGCCACCCGGGGGAAGGCTCGGAAAGGCTGCTTTCAATTACCGATGGCCTGACAATGGCAACCCTGGCCTTTCCAGCCTGCCTGAGTACATACTGCTCACCGAGCGCCTTGGTGTAGGTATAGGTATCGTTCCAGCCCCGCGCCCTGGCCCGCTTCATTCCTTCTTCAACCAGGCTGGCTTTCAGCCTCTTGGTCTTCAGTTTTTCAAATTCTTCTTTTCGGCGGGTATCGTCCCACCCTCCGGCTCTTTTTTCTCTTTTTTCAAGAGTTTCGCGCAAATCATACTGGTATTGCCCGTCTTCAGCTTTTTTTGAGGCCAGGCTGATGATTTCCTGGATGGTCCTAATCTCCAGGTCCACATCAGTTATTCCTCTGAGAGGGAATTTCTCTCCTGAATCTTTACTCTGATGATAGAGTGTTTCAGGTACTTCACCGATCACCGATCCGCTCACATAGGCAGTGGAAACGTGAATGAGAATGGCATGATCACAGCAGGAAGCCAGCTCTGCGACCTTGCCGGCGCCAAATACATTCAGATCTAAAGCATCGTCAAGAGATGCATCAAAAGAGACCACCGCGGCACTGTTGATAATGATGTCAAGTTCGCTTTTCAGCCTTTCCAGCTCGGCTGCGTCTATTCCCAGATCCGGTTTGGAAATGTCTCCTGCTACTGCTACCAGTTTTTCCCTGAGAAAATCATCCAGGCCCTCCCTGTGCCTGCCCTGCAGCCTGGGAGCGAATGCGGTTGAACTGTACAGCTCTTTCTCTAATCGTTTCTGAGCATCCAGAATCCGGCCACCGAGTTTATACTTCGGACGGATAAGCACATAAATCTTCTCAACATCCGGTGCTGACCAGAGTATTTTTTCAATCAGGGGCTGACCCAGAAATCCGGTAGCCCCAGTAACCATAATCCGTTTCCCAGCAAGGAATTCCGCTATTCTCGCCATAAAAACTACTTCCTCAAACTCTGAGCTTCATTGCCCCAGGTTTCACCTCTATCTCCAGCCTGTCCGCAAAATCCGTTTCTCCATCGTAACTGACCAGCTGCCTTTCCGGCAATTCCACGCTGATCTTCCGGCCTCTCAATACTCGGAACGCCGGATGGCTTAGATGCCCGCCCGTATATAACCTGGGAAAATTCTTCATTAACTCAAGAATACCGATCTCCCCGACAACTACGACATCCAGCAATCCGTCATTGATTGAAGCACCGGGAGCAACCTTGAGGCCGCCCCCGGTGTATGGGGTATTCTGGATCATGATGCTGGTACAAAACAGTTCTTCTTTTGCCCCGTCTATAGCCAGGCCAACAGTCATTCCTTTCATCTTCCTTACTACAGCGTAAAGTGAGATGAAAAACACTATTCTCCCTTTCATATATTTCATGCTGTTGGCTTTAGCAGCCACCAGGGCTGGAAAACCACAGCCGACAAAGGAGACAAACCGGCGGCGGCTGACACTGTCCAGCCCCACATCGAATAGTATTGTATCCCCGTTTACTATTTTCCTGAAAGCCTCAGGGGTATTATTGGCTTCTATTCCCAAGCTCCTGGCAATGTCATTTCCAGTGCCTCCCGGGATTATACCAATGGTCACGGGACTTCCGGCCAGGACATCCGCTACATCAGAAACTGTCCCGTCACCGCCAATAACTACCAGAAGATCTGCCCCTTCTTCCAGGGCCCTTCCGGCCAAAATCTGTGCATGGCCCGAATACTCTGTCTGGTGAATTTCATACTTAATGCCTTTTTCAAGGGCCAGGCGCTCAAATTCTACCTTCCGCCTGACGGCACTTCCCCTTCCAGCCCTGGGATTTACCAATACCACTGTCTTTTGCTGTTTCATCTTTTCACTTCAAAATAACCATGCACTTCACCGTTCCCTCCGCGATGATGCACCAGCGGAAAGAACTCTTCTTCGGACATGACCTGCTGTCTAAACTACCGAAAAACCGAGGTTAGCAGTTAGGGCAGTAGCTCATACTACTACATTCCCCATTAACAGGCTTTCACATTTTTTCCTCAGATATCGACACAGGGCAACCTCGCCACCCGCTGCAGTTTCGCAGTTTCGCCTGTTCATCTTTTCGTTTAGGGCTGCTGTAGCCTGTTAAAAACTCCATATTCCGAAAAAGCCGGTCAACAGGGTACCGGAATATCCTCACCGGAATCCAACGATTTTTCAACAGGGCAAAAACCTCGCTTTAAAAGGTTAAAAGACCTGATGGACGGTTAATCACACCCATTACTACTACTGGTTATATATTTAAGAGTTAATACGATAAGAAGTAGTAAAAAAAATTACAAATGCTATAATTTAGCAATTAATCAGGAGGCACTTCTCGTCTGGTGACGGGCCTGGTCTTCAAAACCAGTCGAGTCGCTTTAGTAGGTGATTGGTGGGTTCGATTCCCATGTGCCTCCGCCAGGACAGCTCCCGCAGGGTGGTTTCTGTTTTCACTGCAAACACATAACCAACATAACACTCTGAGAGTAACCGTAAAAAGGTTTACGGCCTGCAATACCAGGGGAGCCATACATTTTGACAGAGGGAACGGGTACGGACATGGAAGAAGACAGGAGAGTAGTCGGGATCCAGGGTGAAATAGGATCGTTCAGTGAGGAGGCGGCACTTGACCTCTTGGGACAGGATACTGTTATTCATAATTATCGAAGCTTTGAAGCCGTTTTTAAGGCCTTTCGAAGCAAGGAGATTGATCACTGCGTAATACCCATGGAAAACTCTCTTCTGGGATCGATACACCGGAATTATGATCTGCTGCTGCAGAACAAGGCCCTTATCCAGGGCGAGATCTATCTTAAAATCAGGCACAACCTGATTGTGATTCCCGGAACCAGGTTTGAGGACATAAAAACGATAATTTCGCACCCCGTAGCTCTCGACCAGTGCGGAAAATTTTTCGATACCCATCCGGATATCGAAATTGAGACCTCTTATGACACATCGGGAAGTGTAAAGGAACTCATGGAGAGCAGGCGAACCGACATGGCCGCTATCGCAGGGACCAGGGCCTGTGAAGCCTTCGGTGGTGAGATGCTGATTGAATCCATACAGGACTATGAGGAAAACTACACCAGGTTTGTTCTTTTAGGTGATAGTTTTGACTATTCTCCTGCCGCTGACAAGACTTCGGTTGTATTCAGTTTCCAAAACAAACCGGGCGCCCTTTTTAAATCTCTGAGTGTTTTCGCACTGAGAGACATTTACCTGACCAGAATTGAATCGAGGCCCATAGCTGAAAGGCCCTGGGAGTATCTTTTCTACATTGATTTCCTTGGAAATCTTGATGATCTGAAGGTAAAAAACGCATTAAACCATCTCCAGGAAATAACCGATTTTTTCGAGATCATCGGTTGTTATAAGAGAGACCACACCATTAAAAAGCTGGGCATGTAAGAAACGTGCCGTTTGTTTCAACCGTGAAATCCCGGACTGGTTGACTTTAAGGACCTGGATCCGAACAAAGCCGGTCTTCAGACATTTTCCGGAGAGTCCCCCCGGAGGGGGGGAAGGAAGGCGCAGCCGCCAGATCCGGGATCGTGTGAGCAACGTTTATATCCCCTTGTCACCGACATTTGACGAATGGCAGGGATTCGTTTTTAACAGGAGATGCAGAATGGGTCAAGAACGAGTCAGCAGAAGGTCTTTTTTGAATGCTTCGCTGGGAGGCGCTGTTGCGGCTTCTACTGCAAGTGAAGCCAATAGCCAGGGTTTGGAGAAGGAGAAAGGCGGTAGAGGGGCCGGTCTGAAAGAAGAGCTGCAATATAATGTTTCAGCCATCCAGGTAAGCAGCAGGAATCCGAAGGAACGCAGTGAAATGAAGGGGAACACTGAGAGGATGCTGGAACTTGCTGAACTTGCCGTAGTCGGCAGCAAGCCTTTTCTTCCGGTCCGTTTTATTGTTTTTCCTGAATTCGCCCACGCCGCACCGGTCTATGAGGATGCCGCCACCCTGAGGCGGAAATTGGGAATTGAGATACCTAACTGGCATACGGAAAAGATGGTCGAAAAGGCCCGGGAGCTTAATGTCTATATTCAGATGGGATCGATGCTGGAGATCGATAGGGCTTATCCCGGATCATTGTTCAACACCTCCTGCCTGGTCGGACCCCGGGGAATTCTCTACAAGTATAGAAAGGTGAACACCTGGATTCCGTTTGAGGTACACACCAGTCCTCATGATCTCAGAGACTACAGGGAAGAGATGTTTCCCGTTGCTGAAACCGAGATCGGGAGAATTGGGGCGGCTATCTGTTATGACTGGCTTTTCCCTGAAGCGATGCGGCAGCTGACGGCAAACGGAGCTGAGATCCTGGCCCGGGTTTCCGCTTACATGGATCCTTTTGGAGCAACCGAACCCAACTCCTGGTGGACACTGGTGAACCGTTGCAGGGCCCTGGAAAACGTAGCCTACGTAGTTGCGGCCAACCAGGGGGCTTCTCTAAGGAATTATCCACCCTTTTCCTGGCCCGGAGGCAGTATGATAGTGGACCATGATGGAAGAATCGTCACCCAGGCCACGCCGGGGGACGGAGAAAAGATTGTAACCGGCCCGGTGGACATATCGATGCTTCGCAAGGAAAGGCGAACCAGGCTTGCCCATCTGATGCCTGCTCACCTGAGGACGGAAGCCTATCCGGTGTACCGGAAAGAAGTTTTTCCCGGCAACAGTTTCAAGGACAAATCCGGCAGGACCTATGAGATGAACAGTGAAGTGATTGAAAGGGTAAAAGAGAAGATTTTACCTTATTGATATGACAGCGGCCCGGCATCAATGAATGCCTGAATGTTGAATGTATTGGGCAAAAGTTGGTACTATTCCACTTTTTGAAAGAAGAGGTTTTTAAAATATGAAGAGGACTTTTCAGCCTAACAACAGGCGTAAACTTAAGAAGCATGGTTTCAGGGCCCGTATGAAGAGCAAGGCCGGCCGCGTTATTCTGGCCCGGAGAAGGGCCAAGGGCAGATCCAGACTTACAGTAAGTGGATAGCAGGCATAACAGGTTCACAAAATCTGAACGAATCCTCAAACGTAAACAGTATCTGGATATCTATGCGAGGGGAACCAGGTCCAGAAACAGGCTGTTTTTCATTTATTTTCTGGAAAATGGATTGGAGAATAGCCGTTTGGGTCTAACGGTAAGCCGAAAGGTGGGAGGGTCCGTAATCCAGAACCGGATCAAACGCCTCTTCAGGGAGATTTTCCGGATTTCAGGCAAGGACATTGATCCTCCTTCAGATATAATAATCAATGCTACACGCAGCACAGCCGGTGCTGGTTACAGGGATCTGGAAGAGAATTTTCTGAAGGAAGTAAAGAACTGGGAGAAGAATAGAAAGTGATTTTGTTGCAACTAATCAGGTTCTACAAACGCTTTATATCGCCCTTTTTGCCCCCTTCCTGCCGATTTCACCCTACCTGCTCTGATTATGCTGCTGATGCCATCCGGGAATGGGGAACCGTGAAAGGCTCGCTCCTGGCGGTTAAGAGGCTGGTAAAATGCCATCCCTTGCATCCCGGCGGATTCGATTACGTGCCGGCCAACATGAAGAAAACGACAAAATGAGAAACCAAGAAGACAATGATGTTGAACGCCGGATAATCCTTGCGATCATTCTTTCAATGGCTGTGCTGTTCCTGACGCCGTATGTCTACAAATAATTTTATCCAGAGGCTATGGTACAGGTTGAGACTGACGCCCCGGTTTCAGAGCAGGAAGGAAGAGCGTTC
>CAZOGT010000050.1:0-13439 GCA_964579015.1 uncultured Acidobacteriota bacterium
GAACATGAAAATTACCTCTCTGATGCTCCTCATCCTGCTGGGCGGCCTCGGCTGTTCGGCTGCAGAGCAGGAAGAAGCCAACGTAATTCCTGCTGAGGTCACCTCTCCTTCTGTCAAGCATGTCACGGTATACCATGAACCCGGGATGTTCGGGGGCTGGCCGGCCAACCACGGGGTCTGGTCCTGGGGCAACGAGATCCTGGTGGGATTTTCGAAAGGCTACTACAAGGACCTTGGTACCAGGCACCACATTGACCGGGAAAAGCCGGAGTACCATATGCTCGCCCGCAGTCTTGACGGGGGTGAAACGTGGTCCATCGAGGATCCCGGAGCCAAGGGGTTCCTCATCCCCAGTGGAGATTTCCTGCACGGGGTTGAAAGGCCCGATGTCACGGCTCCGCCCCTCAGGGAATGCGAGGGAGGCATCAATTTTACGCACCCCGATTTCGCCATGACTGTGCGGACAACCAGTGTAGATGCGGGGACCGCCAGTTTTTACTATTCCTATGACCGGGGCCATAACTGGGAAGGGCCTTTTCGTCTCCCGAATTTCGGGACACCCGGGATTGCGGCCCGCACCGACTACCTGGTCAACGGAGAGAGTGACTGCATGCTCTTCCTGACCGCAGCCAAGGAGGACGGGGAGGAGGGCCGCCTCCTCTGTGCCCGGACCGTCGATGGGGGCAAAACCTGGAAACTTGTCTCATTGATCGGCCCCGAGCCGCAGGGTTTCGAGATCATGCCGGCCTCCGTGCGGCTCTCCGACACGGATATCCTTGTGACCGGGCGGCGGCGCGACGGAGACCGCAGGTGGATATCAGCCCACCTCTCCCGGGACAACGG
Source organism: uncultured Acidobacteriota bacterium (assembly GCA_964579015.1). GTDB lineage: Bacteria > Acidobacteriota > UBA6911 > RPQK01 > JAPXNP01. Next base: position 844 of record CAZOGT010000050.1, read on the forward strand.
CCAGAGCTGGGAGCCGCTTGACGATCCCGTGGAAGACTGCGGAATCGGCAATCCCCCGGCCATGATCAAGCTGCAGGACGGACGAATCTGTCTGATTTACGGATTTCGTGCTGAGCCGTACAGTATTCGTGCCAGGCTCAGCAGTGACGGGGGCCGCACCTGGAGTGAAGACCATGTCCTGCGGGATGACGGGTCTGAACGGGATATCGGCTACCCCAGGGTCGTCCAGCGTCCTGATGGAAAAGTTGTGGCCCTCTACTATTTTACCGACCCGGTGACTGGTCCGGAACGCTATATCGGGGCAACGATCTGGGAGCTTCCCCAGCCCTGATTGCGGACATGTGTCATGGTTCGGATGTGTCCCGGCCAATGATCAGTCAACGGGGTGGCAGGCCACCCCGTTTGTTCAGCCGGGAACCTGTCCATTCATTCCCGTGGACCCGTGGCCGGGGCGGCCGGTTTTGACCCTTTCCCGCTCATCCGAAATTGATTCCCTGGGCCAGGGGCAGGCTGTCGGACCAGTTGATGGTATTGGTCTGCCTTCTCATGTAGCCTTTCCAGGCATCGGAACCCGACTCCCTGCCGCCTCCTGTTTCCTTTTCGCCCCCGAACGCGCCGCCGATCTCAGCGCCGCTGGTCCCCAGGTTGATGTTGGCTATGCCGCAGTCCGAACCAACGCAGGAGAGGAACTGCTCGGCTTCCTGGAGGTTATTGGTAAACATGGCGCTGGAGAGTCCCTGGGGGACTTCGTTGTGCAATTCAATTGCCTCTTCAAGGGTTTTGTATTCAAGGATGTAGAGGATCGGGGCAAAAGTCTCTTCGTATACCAGCTCGGTCTGGGCCGGCATTTTGACGATTGTCGGCTCCACGAAACATTCTCCGAGATCAGGCCGTTCATTGCCGCCGAAGAGAATTTTCCCTCCCTGTTCCCCGGCGGTTTGAAGCGCGGCCATCATCTCATCGACCGCTTTCCTGTTTACGAGTGGTCCCATCAGGGTTTCATCATCAAGGGGATCACCGATCCTGACCTGGCCGTAGGCGTTTACCAGCCTTTCTGTCAGCTCTCCGGCGATTTTTTTCTGGGCGATAACCCTCCTGGTCGAGGTGCATCTCTGGCCGGCTGTGCCTACAGCCCCGAACAGTATGGCCCTCAGGGCGAGGTCCAGGTCTGCCTCATCCGAGACGATCACCGCGTTGTTTCCCCCCAGTTCCAGGATGGAACGGCCGAGCCTCTGCGAGACTGTAGTCCCGACATGGCGCCCGATGGAAACTGAGCCCGTAAAACTGATAAGGGGAATCCTTTTGTCGTTGAGCATGGTTTCGCCGATTGCCCTGCCGCTGCCGGCGACCAGGTTGAAGACTCCGCCGGCGTCATGCTTTTCCATAACCCTGTTGGCAACATGCTGGACGGCCACGGCCACCAGATTAGTGGACGAGGAGGGGTTCCAGAGCATCGTGTTCCCGCATACGGCTGCAATCGCGGCGTTCCAGGCCCACACGGCCGCGGGAAAATTAAAGGAGGTGATGATCCCGATGGTTCCCAGGGGATGCCACTGTTCATACATGCGGTGCCCGGGCCTCTCTGAATGCATGGTGAGGCCGTACAGCTGCCTGGAAAGTCCGACCGCAAAGTCACATATGTCAATCATTTCCTGGACTTCACCAATTCCTTCAGCCTTGATCTTTCCCATCTCCAGGGCAATCAGTTCTCCCAGCGGCTCCCTGACATCCCTGAGCGCGTTTCCGAGATCCCTGACCAGCAGCCCCCTTCTGGGAGCGGGAACAGACCTCCAGCTCCTGAATGTTCCTTCCGCGTTTTCCAGGATTCTCTCGTAGGTCGCCCCGGTGACCTGCCTGGTGGAAGCCAGGTTTTTTCCGGAGGCAGGGTCAAGGCTGGGCAGATCTTTTCCTTCTGGATCAGAAATCCAGGAATTGATGCAGCTGCAGGCTCCGGGATTCAAATCCTTGATTCCAAGCTGCTCAAAAATTGATTTTATGCGCAAACTGCGGTCTTCCATAGGCACCTCCGAAACGTAAGGTTTTTCCGAGAATCATTTGATAGCGATTAGGTCCATTTATGCATTACCGGGAGAATATTTGCAACATTTTTTTATGGGCATTACATCAGAATCCGTTTCTTGAATCGGGGATCTCGTCCAGGCAGGATATATTGTTTTGAGCGGGGCTCGGCTCCCTGGCCCAGGAGAAACGAGGAGAATGTTGATGGAGGAATGTTCTCCGAAAAGCCGTAAACAGAGGGTTCACCCCTGAAGGAAAAGTGTTTTTTCTGGTGACCGGGGGATTCGGCGACCGGCATGAAATACCTTTTCTGCTTCCCAACGCTGTCACGATTTTGCTAGTATAGAAACAAGTAAAACAGTTTAACTGGAAGCATTGCTCGCAGCGGCATCTTCTGGCTGACAAAAAATCCCCGCAGAATCCATCGGCATCCGGGCCAGCTTCCGCCGGAGAAAACAATTGAAAAATATGAAGTTTCGCAACAAAAAGTACCAGCCGGTTACTCTGGCCAAAGTACGGGACCTTCCCCAGTGGGAGAAGCTGTCCCCGGAAGCCAGGGAGGCAATTGAAGTTGTTTCACATGTATTTACCTTCAGGACCAATAATTACGTTGTCAAGGAGCTGATTGACTGGAACAACATTCCCGATGATCCCCTGTTTCAACTGACATTTCCGCAACAAGGAATGCTCAGCGAAGAACACTACAAAGAGATAAGAGACCTGTTGCGCGCAGGTGCTGAAAAAGCAGAGGTGGAAGATTGCGTTGCCCGGATCAGGAAGAGCCTCAATCCCCATCCGGCCGGGCAACTGTCACATAACGTGCCGGACGTGGACGGAGAACCACTGGAAGGGGTCCAGCACAAGTACCGGGAAACCGTCCTGTTCTTTCCCGCCCGCGGCCAGACCTGTCACGCCTACTGCACCTACTGTTTCAGGTGGCCCCAGTTTATCGGGCAGAGCCGGTACAAGTTCAAGGCCAAGCTTTCGGACCGCCTCATAGCTTACCTGAAATCGCAGACAGGCGTCCGGGATTTCCTCCTCACCGGAGGAGACCCAATGGTAATGAACAGCGCGGCCTTGAGGTCCTGTATCGAGCCTTTACTTTCTTCAGGCCTGGACCATCTGCGCACCATCAGGATTGGAACCAAATCCCTCGCTTACTGGCCCTACAAGTATGTAACCGACCCGGAAGCCGATGATATCCTGCGGCTTTTTGAGGAAGTAGTGGAATCGGGAAGGCACCTGGCCGTGATGGCACATTTCAGCCATCCCGCGGAACTCAAGACGGACATTGTCAAGGAAGCAATCAGGCGTATTCGGAGTACTGGTGCGGAGATTCGGATGCAGGCCCCGGTGATCAGGCATGTCAATGACAGGGCTGAAGACTGGAGGGACCTCTGGACCGAGGGCGTCAGGCTCGGCATGATCCCTTATTATCTTTTCGTGGAAAGGGACACCGGCGCCAGGGAATACTTTGAAGTCCCGCTGGTCAGGGCTCACCAGATTTTTTCAGAAGCGTATCGAAGTGTTTCAGGCCTGGCCCGTACTGTGAGGGGCCCCTCGATGTCAGCCTTTCACGGCAAGATCCTGGTGTCCGGAACAGCTGAAGTTGCCGGTGAAAAGGTGTTTGTTCTGCAGTTCCTGCAGGGTCGCGATCCCGAGTGGGTCGGACGTCCCTTCTTTGCCAAATATGATCCCAGGGCCTGCTGGTTTGATGCCCTGCGTCCAGCTTTCGGCGAGGAACGTTTCTTCTTCGAAGATTAGCCCGCCCGCCCTCCGGGAGAGCAGATCTCCTGATCTGCAGAAAGCGGTTGCCATCCTCCGGGTGAACTCCGCCGTGCAGAACGGCAATCTACTGATCGGCATTGACAGGGTTGCGCTCTTCCCCATTTTATCCTTTGATCACCAAATACCGAGTGGGCCCGGTCAGGGTTTCCCCGCCGCTACGACCCTGTAGCTAACCTTCGGGGCCCGGGGAGGTATTTCCTCTCTTTTTGCTATTGCCTTTTTTCCCTGCAGTAATAAAATACACATGATCTATGGATATCAGGATTATGTGAAGGGTTGGTGACAGATGAAGAAAATTACCAGACGCAGTTTTTCAAAGATCTCGGCCGGGGCAGCGGCCATGGCCGGAATCAGCAGTGCCTCAGCCGCAATCCGGACCTCCCCGCTCAGCCCCAATGACCGGCTGGCTGTCGGATTGATAGGGGCCGGCGGAATGGGAATGGGCAACCTGAGGGACATGCTCCGCATTCCCGAGGTTGATTGCCTGGCCCTGGCGGACGTGGATATGCGCAGGGTGGAAAAAAACCGTTCCGCGGTAGAAGACACCAGGGGCAGGAAACCGGATGGGTACCAGGATTTTCGCAGGATAATCGAGCGGAAGGATATCGACATGGTGATTGTCGGGACGCCTGACCATTGGCATGCCCTGCCCACGGTGCTTGCCTGCCAGGAAGGTAAGGATGTTTACTGTGAAAAGCCGCTGGCAACTTCAATTGCCGAAGGCCGGGCCATGGTCAGGGCTGCTGAGAAATACGGCAGGATCGTCCAGGTGGGCACCCAGCAGAGGAGTGCCGGCCATTTTCGGGACGCGGTTGAGTTTGTCCAGTCGGGTAAGCTGGGAAAGATCCGGCATGTCCGGGCCTGGGCCTATATCGACTGGACCGGGGCCCTGGGTAATCCTCCCAATGCGGCTCCCCCGGAGGAAGTCGACTATGACATGTGGCTCGGGCCTGCGGAGAAGAGGCCCTTCAATCCAGCCCGGTTCCATTTCACCTTTCGCTGGTTCTGGGATTACTCAGGGGGCCTGATGACCGACTGGGGAGCTCACATGGTGGACGTTGTAATGTGGGCGATGAATGAAGACCCTGTCGGAGCCATGGCTACCGGAGGCAAGTACGGCTATCCTGACGACATCATGGAAACCCCCGATACCCAGCAGTCCATCGTGGAGTTTCCCAGTTTTTCAATGACCTGGGAGCATATGCTCGGGTGCGGACAGGGTCCCTGGCAGAGGGAGCATGGATGCGAATTCCACGGGGAAGAAGGTATCCTGGTGGTGGACCGCGGCGGATGGGAAGTACACCCGGAGACATCAGCCGATGGGAAGCCGAGGCATTACAAAATGACCCCGGTCCCCAGGCAGCCGGCATCGAGTGATTACCATTTTGCCCACGTGAAGAATTTCGTGGACTGCGTGAAAAGCAGGGAGCAGCCCGTGGCGAACGTAGCGTTGCATCACAAATCTGTCAATGCCTGCCACCTGGCCAATATTGCCGCCAGGCTGCGGACCCAGATCAGGTGGGACGCGAACACTGAAACTGCTTCAGGTCATCCGGATGCGGGGAAATATGTGGGACGGGAATACAGGGCACCCTGGAAGCTTCCGGAGTCCTGATTTTGCTTTATAACGGAATCCTGACACACTCTAGTGTTGTGTTTGCCGGGTGGATTTGTTGAAATATGAACTTCTAAAAAATGGGTTTCCGGCAGACTTGGAAAATCAGCTTTGCCAAGAGAGGAATTTGATTATGTCAGAATGGTTTTTGAGCATTAACGGCCAGCAGGTTGGACCATTGAGCGAAGAGGAGGCGGTTGCCAGGGCCAAAGCCAATCCCGGAGGGCATGCCTGGAAGGAGGGTTTTGCGGACTGGAAACCGATCAACCAGGTGCCGGAACTTCGGCCTGGTGTTCCGGTGGCCGCCCCGCCGCCTTCCGCTCCCAGCGTTGCCCATGAAATCGATTACGAGATATTCGGCCAGGAGATGCAGTTTGTCGAAGTTGAACTGGACCCGGGCGAGAGTGCCGTGGCCGAAGCCGGGGCCATGATGTACAAGGACTTGCCGATTTCAATGGAGACGATTTTCGGGGACGGAAGTGTCAAGTCTTCCCAGGGAGGGCTGATGGGAAAGCTGGTAGGGGCAGGTAAACGCCTGATTACCGGGGAGAGCCTTTTCATAACGGTATTTACCCATAAGGGAGGCAGCGGAAAAGCCAGGGTCGCTTTCGCCTCCCCCTATCCGGGCAGCCTGATTCCCGTATCCCTGAAGGAGATGGGAGGATGCCTGGTTTGCCAGAAAGACAGTTTTCTCTGTGCCGCCAAAGGGGTCTCGATCGGCATCTATTTCCAGAAAAAGATCCTGACCGGGCTTTTTGGAGGGGAAGGTTTCATCATGCAGAAACTGGAAGGGGACGGAATGGTTTTCGTCCACGCCGGGGGGTGCCTGATTGAGCGTGATCTTAAGCCCGGGGAGACCCTGCACGTGGATACGGGGTGCGTGGTTGCGTTTCAGCCGACCATTGACTTTGATATCCAGCAGGTGGGCGGGATCAAGTCCGCCCTGTTCGGCGGGGAAGGACTCTTTTTCGCTACGATGACCGGTCCCGGGAAGGTCTGGATGCAGTCATTGCCTTTTTCCAGGCTGGCCGGCAGGATGCTCCAGGCAGCACCCGCTTCCAAGGGAGGCGGCGGGAAACGAAAGGGCGAGGGTTCGATCCTGGGGGGCCTCGGGGACCTGATCGACGGGGATCGGTATTAACATGTCAGGCAGAGAAGGCGTTGATCAGGCGGAATAATATCAATATTACGAACGGAATCCGGGAGTCAGCATGTTCGGAATCGAAGACCCTGTTATTTACATTGGATATTTATTAACCATTCTCAGCCTCCTCCTTTGCGTAGTCTATGGCGCAATGAACTGGCATAACGGGGGGGATCCGGAAGAATCAGAACTGGAAATTGATGCCCGGTGGGCGGAAAAAGAAGAAGAGATAGAGAGAGAGATCTGAGCCCGGATTTCTCACCAGCTTGCCGCCTCGCCAAGAAAACCGGTGAGAAATCCGGGCTAATCCCCGTCAACCCCCAACAGCAGCACCGCTAAAGAGGAAAGTCATGGATACTTTTACGCTTGGACTCGTTGTAATCGCATACTTACTGGCAATAGGCTACCTGGGATACAAGGGTTACCGACACACAGTCAATGCCCGGGATTATCTCCTGGCGGGGAGCAATATCCATCCCTACGTGATGGCCATGTCCTATGGGGCCACGTTCATCTCCACCTCGGCCATCATAGGTTTCGGCGGGATCGCCGGTGTATATGGAATGGGCTTGATATGGCTCACCTTTCTCAACATCTTTGTTGGCATTTTCATTGCCTTTGTTTTCTTCGGGAGAAGGACCCGCAAGATCGGGCATAACCTCGATGCCCACACTTTCCCGGAATTCCTGGGGAAAAGGTTTCAGTCAAAATCCATCCAGACCGTTAGCGGTGCCATCATTTTTGTTTCCATGCCTTTATACGCGGCAGTGGTCCTGATCGGAGGGGCCAGGTTTATTGAGAGTATTTTCAGTGTTGACTTCACGATTGCCCTCATATTTTTCTCCCTGGTGATAGCCTCATATGTTATTGCCGGCGGTCTCAAGGGTGTCATGTACACGGACGCACTGCAGGCTTCAATCATGTTTCTCAGCCTTTTCTTTCTCCTGGTGGTCACCTATGTGAAGCTGGGAGGGGTTTCAGCGGCCCACGAAGCGCTGACCAACATGGCCGCCCTGGTGCCGGAGAGCCTCAGGGTCCAGGGCCACCTGGGCTGGACCGTGTTTCCCGCGTTCAATTCAGGATGGTGGTGGGCGCTGACCACCAATATCATCCTGGGGGTCGGGATAGGCGTCCTGGCTCAGCCCCAGCTGGTGGTGAGGTTTATGACGGTTAAGAGCAGCCGGGAGTTGAACCGGGCGGTGCTGGTCGGGGGTGTGTTTATTTTTGTGGCTACCGGGTTTATTTTCACCGTAGGCTCCCTGACCAACCTTTATTTTTACAACGAGTCAGGCCAGCTGGCCATTCAGGCGGCCCAGGGAAATGTCGACCTGATAATCCCGGAATTCATCAACCATGCCATGCCATCCTGGTTTGTGTATCTATTTACCCTGGCCCTGCTTTCCGCCGGCATGTCGACCCTGAGTTCCCAGTTCCATACCATGGGTACCGCCCTCGGAAGGGATTTTGTCCAGAACCTGTTTCCAAAACGGAGTGTCAATACGATGCTGATTACCAGGCTGGGCGTGGTCGTCTCGATCCTGGTGAGCATCCTGATCGGCTACAATCTCCCGATAAGCATCATTGCCCGGGGCACGGCGATATTCTTCGGTATCTGTGCCGCTACGTTCCTGCCGGCCTACTTTGCCGGCCTCTACTGGAAAAGGGTGACTGGGGCGGCTGCCAGGTGGAGCATCTATACAGGGCTCCTGGCCAGTGTTTTCGCCCTGGCCTTCATGCACCAGAAGGAGTCCGAGCCCCTCGGCATCTGCCAGGCGATCTTCGGCAGGGATTTCCTGATTGATTCGTTTCCCTGGATGATCATTGACCCGATGCTGATTGCCATGCCGCTTTCAATCCTGGTCCTGGTGGCGGTCTCCCTGCTCACGCCCAGGATGGATGAGGAGCATCTCGACAGGTGCCTGAAAGGCGTCAAATAACAGGTTTCTTTGATCAAAACGCACAGCGCGCGGGAAACATGCACTGTGCGGATTCAACATTCAGGATGCAGGTTCGTAATTCGAATATCCGAGCTCTCCGTTCGGGTATCGCCTGGGGACCCGATTTTTGGTAATCCTACCGCCACTGGACCAGGGCGCTGTTCAGGGACTCCTCTATTCTCCAGCGGGGCTTGTGAAAACAGATTAGTCCGTGTCCGGGGAGCATGATGTCCGGGTCCCTGCGGGCCAGTCGGCGGAGTGATTCCAGGTAGGCATGCCTGTCAAAATCGATGGAACCGTCCCATCCGAAATCACCGGAAAGCTGGGTCCCGATAATGTCTCCGCTGACTAAGATCTCTTTCCCCTCGTGCGTAAAAAAATAGGCCGTGCACCCCCTGGAATGACCCGGGAGGTGCATCACCTCGATCCTGACATCTCCAATTCTAACGATGTCCCCGTCCCCGAGCACCCGGTCAGCTTCAACCGGGTGGAATTCCTTGTGATAAAGGTACCCGCCGCAGCGCTCATCCCCTGCTGAAATTGAATCCGCGGTCTCCCTGACGGCAGCCAGTTCCGCCCCCTGTTTCTTCAGGATCCAGGCTCCCCCTGCATGGTCGAGATGCGGGTGGGTAAGGAAACAGAAGCGAATATCTGCAGGGGACAGTCCCCAATAGCGCATGTTGTCAAAGATCTGCTCCATGGTGTCGCCGCATCCGCAGTCGAACATGACCAGGCCTTCGGCGGTCTCAAGTACATAGGAGTTTGCGTCGTTCCAGAAGGCTCCCTGGAGGTCAAAGGTCACTCCGTTGAGGTCTCCGCCGACTTGGAATAAATGCTTGAGAATCTGCATGTTTTTAAAGCTTCCGAAATTGGCGGGCCGTGCGATCTAATCCGCAGCCAGCCGGGCGTTGTTGATGATTGCTGCAGCCTCGTCCCTGGGAAGGCTGAATTCCAGGTAAAGGCGGCCGCGGACCGGAACCCTGACAAACCCGTCAAATTCCTGGAAAGGCATGATGGAACTGATCTCCTTGTGCAGCCTGACCTTGTCCGGACTTACGCGCAGGTCCGCGTGGGATTCACCGGAGGTGTGCCAGTAAACAACGAAGGTACGGCCGAACCGTTCAAAGATAAAGGCCCTCATCTCCGGGTTGCCCCCGGCAGCTTCCCTTAACCGGGTGCATTCACGAAGTTCGAACCCTCCTGTTTCATCAAGGAGCAGGATATGCTCCTTACCCGGATCCCTGATCGATCTTTTGACCTCCTCGGTCAGGAAACCGGAACCTCTCAGGTCTTCCCACCGTTTGAGCACCTCCAGGTTGTCCGGGGTGCGGGGATGACGGTTCATCTGGTCCAGCCTGGCGACCAGGGATACCGGGCAGTCCCAGCCTGCCGCGTGACTGGTCACGTATTCGTACATGTCGGGCTGTGATCCGACAGTCTCCTCCCCGGGAGCTACATAACTCATCCATCCGAAATTGAGCGAGGTGAAATCTTTGCTGATATGTTCCGCCTCGGTCAGGGGATAACGCCTGGTGGCCTCCTTGATCACCTCGGGCGGAAAGTGGTCAAATGCGTTTCCCCTGGTCAGGATGTGCCAGCTGAAATGTGTCTTCATGGCCCCTTCCGCAAAGAGGGGCTTGGGATCAAGGGCCTTGTATACTTCGTACTGGGCGTTGGCCCCGTGAAACCAGTATGGCGGATGGACATCTTCGGCCCCGTCGAAATAGAGAAACTCGAATTCTGCCTCCGCGCAGAGCTTCCCGATTCGTTCCGCAACCTCTTTCTGGATGCTGGTCCTCTGGTCAAAACGGACAAAATCAGGCCAGGTGTCTACGTCGAGCAGCCCGAACTTGACCCCGGTCTCGTAATCCCCGGCGGTCGATCCCAGGTCTCCCCTTTCGCATCCCGTGAACTGGTAGGGAGGTTCCGAGGTGTAGCCTTCGTAGCTGATAAGCTCCCTGCCGATTTTCAGGAATCTCCGCCGGTCATCAAGGGTGGACCCGGAAGGGTCTTCCTCAACAGTGATGATGGAGGATGACGGTTCCAGGGGTGAAGCCAGGGTGAAGATCCTTCTCAGGTTAAGCCGGTGGTCCGGTTCCGGAGTAACATAAGGATCGTTGATCCCCGCCTTGTTGTAGTGCATATGAAAACCGGGGATCATGCCGGCATCCTTGATTTTCTGGACGATTTCCTTCAAATCTTCAATGCCGTTGGCAAACTCGTCTCTCCACTCGAAGTGGCCGGCGGCCCTGGCAAAATCCGGATGATAGATAACCACCGCCCTGAAGCCTCCCTGTTTGGCATAGGCGATATGTTCATCAATGGTCTGCAGCAGCTTTCCGTCCCCGCGCAATTCATAGTAGGACCATTTGTATTCCGGCCTTCTCCTGCTTTCCACCCCCTTCGGGAGGCCGTAGTCCCGCTCTACGATTTCGATCCGGTCGAGGAGATCTTCAGGAGAGGAAACGATCAGCGCGCAGCCGGTCCCCAGGGTCCTGACCTCCCTCACTGCTGCCGCGCTTAGAAGGTGGTATCCCGCTTGTTCGTACCCGGGATGCTGATAACCGTCTATTTTGGCGTACTGGTCAGTAGCCAGGAGATTGATCGCCACATCGCGGTCCCACATTACATTCAGCCACTCCCCAAAATTGTCCCTGTCCCTGACGGGGAGCTGGAGGATGACCATCTCATCGATCGGGGTCACTCTTTTATCCCCGTAATCCTCCAGGTGGTAATCCAGCTTCTCCAGTGTGAATCCGATGTATTCATCCTCAATCTGCAGGTTGATGGTGGCCTTGTGGCTGATTAATTCGAATTCAACCACCAGGCTGTTGCCTTTCCTCTGGACTGATTCAGCCGGGAAAGTCTTTGATTTGGCTGGAAATGACAGCTGCAGTTCATTATCATACGGGCGGTACTGGGTAATGGTAAAAGCGGGTATGCCAAGGTCCGGGACCAGGCATTCCTGCCCGCTCGGCTTGTGGACCAGGCTTCTGACAATGGCGTCGTTCCCGATGACCAGCCTGAGATCGGGATTCTCAATCACGATTTGCCCGGCTGTCGCAAGCTCTCCACCAAGGTTCCAGCCACAGGAAGATATCAGTATTAACAGGGAGAAAAGTTTTTTCATGGTTACCACCTTCAGAACATGTCGGCCTTCTCAGGGTTAAGCGGCAATGGAATATCCGCAGTTCCAGTTTAAACATTGATTCGCCTGTTTGCTACCGGATTTTTTAGAGTTAACCTTCCCTGGCGGGTGAACTTGGGCAAGCCCCGATTTTTTAAAAAAAACCAGGAGGGGAATATATTAAGATGATAGGGTGTTTTAATACAGAATGTTTTTGGCATCAGGGTAGTTTGGCGGCTTCATATGCATCGCTGACCATTATTAAGCAACATAAGAATTATTGAGAAAGATTTTGATATGAACATCGCATTATTCAATTGCAGTCCACGCGTAGAGGGCAACACCGCTTTTCTCCTGAAGCGGATGGCCGGAATATTCGAAGAGAACGGGGCTGAGCCCCGCCTGGTCCAGGTAGGGGGAGAGCCGGTAAGGGGCTGCACCGCCTGCGGGACCTGTAAGGAAAAAAAGGATGGAAAATGCATTGAGGATCGGGACATCATAAACAGCTGTATTGAGATGATGATGAATGCGGACGCCATCATCATCGGCTCCCCGGTCTATTTTTCACAAATGACCACTGAAGCCAAGGCCCTTATTGATCGCTGCGGATACGTGGCCGGGGCCAACGGGAAGCTGCTGAGCCGGAAGATCGGGGCCGCGGTTGTCGTTGCCAGGCGGGCCGGCAGGATGACGACGTTTAACGCGATCAACCAGTTTTTTCTCATCAATGACATGATAGTGCCCGGGTCCACATACTGGAATGTCGGCATTGCCAGGGATCCCGGTGAAATTGAGGGCGATGAAGAAGGGCTGCAGACTGTAGACCGGCTTGCTGAGAATATTCTCTGGCTCCATTCCAGGCTGGCGGAAAAGTGAGCCTGCGGCAACACAGCTGGAGCATCCTGCTCTAAAGTGGCTGGAGAATCCTGCTCCAGAAATGAGCGGCAGCATTCAACAGTCCCTGCA
>CAZOGT010000051.1:0-13359 GCA_964579015.1 uncultured Acidobacteriota bacterium
TTTTCATTGCCTTCTATGGTGCGGCCGTGGGCATTGGGTTTGGATCAGCCCTCTACTGGTTATTGATTGCCCCGGTGATGCTGTTTTTCTTTTTTGAGAGGAAAGAAGGCCTGATCTGGGTGGGGATTAGCGCCTTTTTGGCCGGTGTGCTGGTCCTGTTTCCCTCCCTGCTGGGTACGTATTCCTACGGTCTCTATCACAGGATAGGATTCTGCGCTTCTTTCCTGATAATAGCAGGGATTGGGTACGGAATTGAAACTAACCGGAGCAGGTACAGTCAAATGCTGGCGGAAGAAAGGGATGCCCTTGCGCTGGAAACCATGCGCCTCCAGGAGGCTTTGGCCGAAATCAAGACCCTGAATGGAATGCTGCCTATCTGTGCCCGATGTAAAAAAATCAGGGACGACAAGGGATACTGGCAACAGGTGGAAGCATATATCCAGGATCGCTCCGATGCGACGTTCACACACGGCATTTGCCCGCAATGTGTGGAAGAGTATTGGAATGAAACGGAGAAGGAATAGCCCCGCCCTGATGGCCTGCATGATCTGCTAACCCAGGGGCGAGATACTTGCTGGCCGGCCTGGGGTGAAGAGGGGAGATCCTTCATTCCTGCTGCAGGGCGAAGGGGACTATAAAGAGAGGCACTGCCAAAAACAGCCATAAAAGAGAGGGCTCGATCCCGTAACTGGCCAAAAACATCAGCAGGCCTCCGGAATCGGTTCCGGAAGGATCAAAAAGCGGGTCGGCAAGCCTCAGCATGAAGGAGGAGAGGCCTTTACCGGATACCCCGGCCAGGGTTATCAGGGCGCCGATACAGCCCAGGGTTACGGGGATCATTGCCGCGAGGATTCTCCTCCTGCGGATACGCTTCATCACCGAGGCACTGAAGCCGTTATCCTTGATGCCCGGGACCGAAGCCCTGAGCAGTGAGTCGAGTTGACTGTCGCTGAGTGTATCCTTATTCATCTCCTTCATTTCCTGACAGCATACGTTTTATTTTATCACGGCTCCGGGCCAGATGAGACTTTACAGTGCCCAGGGGGAGGCCCATAACCTCGGCGATTTCAGACTGGGTAAACCCTTCCCGGCTTTTCAGGAGCAGGGCTGTTTTTTCCTCCAGTCCAAGCCGTGCCAGCGCTCTCTCGATGTCAATGTTCAGGGTCCCCGGGGGTGAGGCCCACCCGCCCCGCAATTCAGCGGTGCCCTGGAGCAGGGCCCTCCTTCTCTTATTTTTCCTTGCATGTTGGAGGAATCTCCGGTAGCCGATCCCCATCAGCCAGGAGAGGAAAGAGCCTTCTCCGCGGAACTGGTGCATCTGCCGGTATGCGATTATGAATGTGTCCTGGGAGAGGTCGTCGGCCAGATCAAACTCCTGGTTGGCAAGGCTTCGGAGAAAAGCCCGGAGGGGGGCCTGATATAGCTCCACAAGGCGGCCAAAGGAAGACTCATCCCCGGCCCGGGCTGCCTGGATCAGGGCTTCAGCGTTCCTGGTTCCTGAATCTCCGGAAACCTCCTGCATCCAGGTATATTAACTTCTTTTCTGCTCGACATACCAGTAAACAATGAAGCCCAGGCCGAAAAAGAAAGGGAAGGCCGATGCCCAGGCTGCTTCCGCTTCTCCAATGCCCAGGCCGAAAATCAGTAAGGCGATACCCAGGCCAATGAAGGGCAGGCCGAAGGCAAGGCCAAGGTTTCTGTTTTTGGGTGGCGTCAGGCTTTTCACCACGTCTTCAGTCAGCTCCTGGCCTCTCTCGATCGCGGCCCGGATGGTTTCCTGCCTGCTGTTTTCACGCTTGGTGTTAAAGAAAAATATCACAGCCACAATTCCGAGGATTGAAATAAAAAACACAATGGGAATCCATTCACCTGCCATTTTTGCTCCTTTTTCGATTATTAATAGGAAAATTGCTTTTTTATTGTTCTCACCTGATAGGTGCCTTGACCGGCAGGTTTGGATGCAGGTGATTAAAATTTAATTTATTTGCCGGTTTCACTGGTCTCCGGCCGCGTTTTCCTTTAGCATGGCCCTTTGCGGCATTTGAAGAATGCCTGACCGGAAACACAACCAGAAAAGGACATGGAAATGAAAAAATACTGGAGTCTTATCTTCCTGGCGGCAGCTATCAGCCTTTCAGGATGCGTGCAGGAGGCAGCCGTTGTCCCGGAACCGGAGAGTGCCGGTGCTGAAAGGACTCCGCTTGGAGAACGGCAGCAGATTTTTAACGGTACGGACCTGGATGGATGGGAGCATATTGGGCCGGGGCGGGTATATGTTGAAGACGGCCTGATGAAAACCGAAGGAGGGATGGGCCTGCTCTGGTACACGAGGGAAAAATTTGGAGACTGCACTTTGCGGGTTGTTTATACCACGACTTCCGTTAATGATAATTCCGGAATTTTTATCCGGATTCCAAATCCCCCCAAGGACCCCTGGCAGGCTGTCAATACCGGCTATGAAATCCAGATCCAGGCCAGCTGGCCTGAGGAAACCCATGAGAGGTCCGAGCACCAGAGGACCCAGGGTGACGACTGGCACCTGACCGGAGCCATTTATTCCCTGAGCAAGGCTGAAAAACAGGTGCAGAAGCCTGCGGGCGAGTGGAACACCATGGAGATAACTCTGGATGATGACCGTACTATCATCTACCTGAACGGAGAGAAGGTGAATGATTACCTGGATATGAGCAGGTCACCGGTCAGGCAGCATGATTACGAGCCGATCCGCGGCCCCCGCCCCCGGGAGGGCTACATCGGAGTCCAGAACCACCATGAGCCCCAGACTGTTCATTTCAGGGAGATCAGCGTAGTCCGGAACAGGTGAGGACAGCGGATCAACCGGGTAGAGGGTGAGGCGCCAGGAAAAAACCTCATCGAGAAGAGATAACAGGGTTCAGGTGCTGCCATTCAATGCCGGCGGCGGCAGTGTCTGGAGGCCGGATGGGAAATCCGGTTTGAATGCCTGCCTAGCCAGGCGGATGCCTACTGGTAACCGTTGTTCAGAACATGCCCTGGATTAATGATTGTCAGGAGGATTTTTTTCGGCAGGGAAAGGCCGTTTTCCCTCAATTTTGCGGTCAGACGGTGAGCCCCTTCTCCCAGCAATGAACCCACGTTGGATGTAATCAGCAGGTCCTGTATCGAAGGCTGCTGTTCAGTCGCCTCCAGGGTATATTCCCAGATCAGCGACTGGCTACAGGAAAAAAGCCAGGAAGCCAGGGGCGAAGCATTCTGGGACCGCATCAGGTTATAGGTGAAGGAGCCCGTATAGGGATGCCCTATGTAATTGAATGCAAAATGGTCGTCATCCCATTTCGGAGCTGATGTCCAGGCCCTTTTTAGATTGGTTTTATAATCGGCAAAGGGCCGATGTCCGCTGTCCCAGACATCGATGGCCTGCAGGTAGGCAAGACCGGCCAGCTGCGAGGACAACGATAAGGCTTCGGCCCTTTTCAGTCTATCGAAGGTAGAGGCGTTCTGGTTGCGGAACAATTCAATCCGTTCAGAGAGGGTGGTATCGGACACTTCTGGAACCTGGACTGCCACACTGGATTTTGAGGCAGGGGAATCAGGCTCATGGCCAGGTGAAACCGGGGGAGGCTCCGGGTCGGGTTTCCCGTTTCGGTCTGCGGGCCGGGACGGGGGGATCGTGATCCCTGCCGCCCTGGAGAGGTCCTTCCCCGCGAACACCGCGGGACCAGATAACAGGCTGCTGTAGACGCTCTCGAAAAAGGCGTAATTGTCAAGCCGGCTGATGTAAATGGTCTCCGTTGGTCGGTCCCCGGTTTCGTTCTGAAGGCTTTCGGTGAATTCATGACCGGGGGCTGCGTCGACCGGAGAGCAGTCTCGCAGAGCGTGGCTCCCGAGGTTGAAGGAATCTGCAGCATGGGAATCCGTGGAATAAATATTGATACAGAGTAGAGCAAATAGTGCAAGAGTCAGCTGTGAGGATCTAAAGATTCCCGTTTCAGGAGATTGTCGGTTTTTCAGTTGCAGCACTAGCTTCTACTTTCGTTCAGTTTTTTTGAATAGTCTCTTTTCGGGTCTCTCCCGTTCGGAGTTCAGCCGGTCGTTCTCCTCTGCCGGACATAATGTGCGAGCACCATGGGAGCAGCCGGGGAACAGGCGGCAAATCAAATTCAGAATAGCTATTATAACCACTCTCGAAACGGATGTTAAGCAATGCAAAGGCCACTGTTCCTAGTCAGAAAATCTGGTTATGGTCCATGACAAAAACCCTTGTAGATATAGAATACTCTCCTCCATGGGGAGAAGGGTAGAACATGTCTATATAGAAGGCCCGAAACCCATCCACCGGCAGGGAGATGCCTGCACGAACCTCTTCTTCCCCTGCGCCTCCCAGGTCGGTATGGATCCACGTTTCATCCCTGAAATCCCGGTCAGCGGACCCCGCTGTCCAGAGCCTGGCCCTTATCAGGCTGCCGTCGTCATCGGTATCAACAGCTATTTCAGCCTTGTTTTCAAGCTGCGACACTGACCAGCTGCATTCGGGAAGTTCTTTTTCGAGGAGGATCAAGCCGAAAAAAGAGGAGAGTGTCTGGAGAGCCTGCTCCCCGCCATTCAGATCGTGGGGGGCATTGGGAACATAATGGAGGTAGTTCTTTCCCGGCAACTGGTCGAAGTAATGTTTCACGGCGTCTACCGGCCAATACTGGTCGTTGGTTCCCAGAAAAATTATTTTAGGCATAACCAGGGCGTCCCTGTAGGAATAGGGGTCAATCATTTCCGTCAGCTCTAAACCTTCCGGAGTGCCTGCATCCTGTGCAATGCCCAGGTCCACATAATCCTGAATTGCTTCACTGTAATCTCCCCAGGCAGTTACCTGATAGTCCATCTGTACAGGCATGTTCAGTACATCAATCACCATTGGGCATATCGCCTTTACCCTTGAGTCGGAAGCGCCGGCCAGCCAGGTCGTCCACCCTCTTTTTGAAGCACCGGACACAACGAAACCTTCAATATTCAGCCGGGTTTCTTCACGGCAGAATTCCTGGACAGCATCCATGGCGCGCAGAGCGCTTTTTGTCATGGGAAAAAGGAGCGGCCAGGTCGGATCTTTGCTCTCCCGGTAATTATGAAGGGTGTATGAAATCAGGGCATCCTCATATAGATCATCGTACAGGGGCTGGTTGGGCGTCTGCCGGAGGATGGACACCACGGCCCTGTTTGCCCTGGCCGTCTCCACCAGGGCCTGAAGCAGTTCATCATCCGGCCCCGCTTGTTCTGGAATTCCACCAACCAGTTCACCGCCGGTAATAAAAAGAAGGGAATCGGTGTACCGGACATCCTTCGGGATTATGACCGTCAGCTGGTGTTTCCAGAGAGCGCCCCTCCATTGCTGGGAGGTAAGCGCCAGTTCGTGTACGGCAATATCCTCCAGCATTCTTGACTCTCCGGTCTCCCACGTAAAGGAATTGTCTTCATTTTCAAGGTAGGACCTAAGTGCGTTCCGGATCGCTGCGGAGTCAGTCTCTCCGCTTTCCTGAACACTGGGAGAACAGCAGGCCCCCAGGGCGAACAGGGTGGAGAGCATAATAATTCTTGCCTTTAACAGAAACATGGTCTTTGTCCTTATTCTCATGGGGAAAATCTTGTTAAAACGATAACTGGAGTTCAAGGGGTCCCTTCGGGAACATGCCCCAGGTTGCTAAGTTACTACGTTAATCGGAACCCCTTCAATGAATTTTTCCAGATTATCGACCGCAATGTTCATCAGCCTTGAACGGGCTTCAAAGGTCGCCCAGGCGATGTGGGGGCTTATTGCGCAGTTCTTTGCCGATATCAGGGGATTTTCCGGTGACGGAGGTTCAGACGAAAGCACGTCCAGCCCGGCTCCGGCAATCCTGCCCTGGTTCAGCGCCGCGGCCAGATCTGCTTCATTCACCAGCTGTCCCCTGCCGGTATTAACCAGGAAAACGCTCTTTTTCATTCTGGCAATGGTCTCTGAGTTGATGAATCCCTGGTTTTCATCGGTCAGCGGGCAGTTTATGCTGATAAAGTCGCTTTGTGACAGCAGGGTATCCAGATCCACCTGCTCCGCGTCCAGATCCGTCTGTTTCCGGCTGCGGTTATTGAAAAGGATCTTCATTCCGAATGCCAGTCCGATTCCGGCAACAGCCTGGCCAATCCTGCCGAAGCCGATGATTCCAAGGGTTTTCCCGGACAATTCAATCTGAGGGGTCAGCCAGTATGCGAATTCCCGGCTTCTGGACCAGTCACCGTTCGAAACCGACCGGGCATGTATTGACACATTCTGGGCAAAATTAAGAATATGGGAGAAGACCATCTGGGCTACCGAATCAGTACTGTAGGCTGGGATGTTGGTTACGGTAATTCCGGATTCCTTCGCGGCAGCTGTATCGACCACGTTGTAACCGGTTGCCAGTACCCCAATATACTTAAGCCCGGGAAGATGGGACATGACTCCTCTATCAATAACAACCTTATTAGTTAATATCGCCGCTGCCCCAGCAGCCCTTTCAATGGTTTTTTCCGGAGGCGTAAAATCCCAGAGAGCACATTCTCCAAGGCTTTTCATCCTGTCCCAGCTTAAGTCGCAGGGATTCAAGGTATATCCGTCAAGAACAACTATTTTCATGGTGTTTTGTTCCAGGTAAAAGATTCTATTCTGTCGGTTGAAATGGAGGATATGACGGCTGAAATACCTGAAAGGTCGAATTTCAGGCATTTCATGTCGTTCCTTCAACGCATAGTGTCAACCAGGGCCGGAAGATACACTGTCACGGTAGTACCTTTTCCGGTCTCTGATTCTATCGAAATATAGCCCCCATGCTTTTTGATGACATTATAGCTTGTAGCCATTCCAAGGCCCTGTCCTTTTCTTTCGCCCCTCTTTTTGGTGGAGTAATAGGGATCAAAAATCCTGGATAATGATTCTCTGGGGATACCGATCCCATGGTCTGAAATAGAAATTTTGACATAAGACCCTTCATCAAGCGGAAACTCCTTTTTTGTCTGCAGGCTGGTAATCATGACATTTTTAGCCTCCAGGGTAATTTCTCCTCCCATGGGCATTGATTCAGCGGCATTTGACAGGATATTCCGAAGCACATATCTGAGCCGCCGGGGATCATGAAGTACGGGCCACAGATTGTTGGGAATGTTCTTTTTCACCTGGAAAACATTTTCCCTGGCTGCTGCTGCTGACGCATCACTCAAAAGTACCTGGAGGTTTCCGGGTTTGAGCTCCAGCTCTTCACTTTCAGAAACGGACATCAATTCCTCGGTGAGATGTTTGATTTTCAGGGAGGCTTTTTCAGCCTGGTCCAGGAATCCGGAGATTTCAGATTCCGGCGGGGTGATCTGTTTGGCCAGGGCAATGTTTCCGAGGATTACGGTCAGCATATTGTTGTAATCGTGCGCTATTCCAGCGGTGAGGGTACCAATCGCATCCATTTTTTGTGCCTGTTGGGTATTAATCTCCAGTTTTCTGGAATCAGTAACATCAATAAAGGAAGATATTGCGTGCGATCTGCCGGCTATGGAGATAAGCCTGGCAAAAATGTGAATGATCCGGGCGCCTCCGTTTTCGCCCGGGATTTCAACCTCCATGCCGGAGACAGAGCCTTTTTCCTGAATTTCCCGGAGAAACAATGCCTGTGTCTTTCCCCGAAAGAACACCAGTTCACTGGTATGCTTTCCGATCAGGTCCTCTTTGCGGCACTTTCCGATTCTGCAGGATTCCTGGTTTACGTCAGCAATCAACCAGTTTTCAGCATCAGCAATAACCATGGCTATGGGTGCGGATTCAAAAAGCATTTTGAATCTGACCTCACTCTCACTGAGAGCTTTTCTGGCATTCTGCTGGATAGTGATGTCATTGGCGACAGCGGAAAAGCCCAGGATTTCTTCTTTTCCGCTAATCGGGCGCACGGAAATTTCGTAATCTCGAACGCTCCTGTCCGGAAAGCAGTAGGTATATCTGGTTTTGAACTGCTCCCCGGCCAGCGCCCTATGATGCAGCGACTCCCAGTAAGAAACAGCCTCCGGGTCTTCCAGGAGCTTGTGAGGCTGCATTCCCGGCCTCATCTCAATGCCGAAGACACTTTTTATTATCCCGGCGTAGGCTGAATTGAACAGCCGGGGGATACCTTTTTCGTCACAGACCAGGACGAATCCGTCGGTGTGCTCAAGCAGGGATTCCAGGTAGACGGGGCATTGTGAGACCGAATATCCGGCATTTCCGGTGTTTGAGCGAGACACTTTTCCATGATGCCTTAAATCGTTACGGGCGATTTTTTTTGACATGGTTCAGCCCTGAATCTGGTCAGAAGTGACGTTTTTCTTTACTCCGCAATACGTTATTGAGGTGCGGATACCTAACAATCTCAAGATGCCCATGCAGGCGGCAACATGTTTGCTTCAGATTATAAACCTATCCCCATGGAATCTTAAAGTCCAGCCTGGCCTTTCAAAACATTCTACCCGTGGGATTTGTTAGATTCGCGAAATGCGGATTAGAATCTCAGGTTGTATGTCCATTTAAGCATCAGGATCCGGTCGCGGACAGCCAGGTGAGGCGATTGGAAGCGGTCCCGGATTTCATTGTAAACCAGGGCAATATCGCTTCCGGGCCGGTATTCGTAGTTGCCCAGGAAGTTGAAAGAAAACCTTTTATCGAGGTCGTTCCACTGAACGTAGGATTTCACAAAAACCTCTGTACTGAAGGCGTAGAAGATTCGGTTGCTCAGGGTAGCAGTGTCGAAAGAACCGGCAGGGTGGTCGACAGTGTTGTAGGTGTATATGAAATCCACGGAAAGATTAGCGAACGGATGGATATTGTTTGATACCAGTAATTGCCTTCGGTCTCCGGCCCAGTAATCCATGTCCTGGTAATCGACCACCACGGAGACAGGGCGGCTGGCATTGGATTCGAACAGGAACTGGTGAGTGCGGTTATGGTAACTTCCCGGCGTTATGGTTATCGGTCCGACCGTAAAGGGATTATAGATCCTTTCAGAGGCGGTACCCAGGGTATATCCAATGTTATCTGCTGATTCCAGGGTGACGGACAAGCCGGCTGTCTGCCTTTTGCCGAGGTAGTCATGGTTGTAAAGGGTGTCATATTCGATGGTTCCCTGGTAGGCGATGTTTCTGACGAGGCGATGGTTGATCCAGTGGGTATATCTGGCTTCCGCAGAGGAACGCCTGAGGTCATTCTGGAGAACGAAACCCATAGCGGGATTGAAACTGGCACCGACTGCGTCATACTTGACGTCGGCATCCAGGTTGTACTTGGAGAAGATCAGACGGCCTGTCCCGAGGACATCCCCTTCCTTGCCTGATGGATTGTAGGTCCTGGCAAGCAAACCTTCTCCCTTCAGGAACGATGTCAGCCAGACGTTGCCGTCCAAGCCCATAAGCCTGCTGTAATTATTGCTTCCGCTCTGGCTGTTGGTGAAGATGGTCCCGATGCTGCTGTTGCTGAACAGGTCTCTTTTAACTCGGATCACTGAATAGTTGGTGGAAGGCATTTCGCTGGAACTGCCGTCATCATTGATCAGCCTGGTGTTTTCAGACTGCACATTCATCACCCCCACCGAATAGGGGCCGACCCTGCCGGAAACCTTTCCGGCGGCCAGCAACGGTACTTCCTGCCCTTGGACGAGGCCTATCCGGCGGCTGTAAAACATCATCATTTCGCCGTCACGGCCCACATTGAACAAGCCGGAGTTTTCAAGGAAAAACCTTCTTTTTTCAGGAAAGAACAAGGGGAAGCGGGAGTAGTTTATTACTTCCTGGTCAGCTTCTACCTGGGCAAAATCGGTTCGCAGGGAGAGCGAACCCCGGAGATTGGGGGTGAAATCATAACTCAGATCCCCCCCGGCATTGAATTTGGCCTCTGAAGAATCAGGGCGGAAGCGGTTTTCCCCTCCGGCCAGCAGATAGGGTTCCGCCTCCCATCGCTTGTAGGATGAACTGGTCCGGATTCCGGTCAGCTGGCCAAAGAACTCTCCTCTCCAGGTCCCGGCATGGCCAAGCTCCCGGGAAACAGGGGCCCAGCGGGCGGATTCCTGCTTGCGCCGTATCGCCCTGCTGAAGTTGAGGCCCCAGGTCATAGGCTGTTCTCCACCGAAGCGCAACGTTGAGAAGGGTATGCGCCATTCCGCGCTCCATCCCTCTTCCGTAATCCGGGCTTTGGCCTGCCATATGCCGTTCCATGCGGTGTTGTAGAAGCGGGCATCGGTCACGATTCCATCGCGTCGGCATCCCAGCGCATTGGTGGAGAAATAGTAAAAATTACGGTGGTCGTGGTAGGTGTCAAGGTAGAGGCCAAGGTAATCGTCATTGGCCAGGGGGGCATCCCGCCTCATGTCCATGGCGACTATTCCATCAGGGTTGGAGTCGTAGCACATGATTCCGAAATAGAGGGCTTCTTCATCCTGGAGAACCCGCACTTCAGTTTTTTCAGTAGGAGGTACGTTTTCAATCGGCTCCCTCTGCCAGAATTCAGTGACCGGCTGGGCAGTCTGCCATACATCCTCATCAAGGATTCCGTCAAGGAGCACCTGGTCGCCGCCCGGCATAATCTGTACGTTCAGTTCATCCGGTGCAGGTATTTCATAGGTCGGGTTTTCCTGGTCGCTATCCTGAGCCAAGGCCGGGTTAACGAGAATGATAAACATGAAGAAGAGCCGGGGGAAAAAGGTGCAGGCGGAGCGGTTTGGCTTGGTGTGTCCTGCTCTGTTCAAACTCAGATCCCGCCAAGGCTGAAAAGGTTGTATCCGTTCCCGGTCTGAATCCGGTTAACCTGATAGTAAGGGTTCGCGTATCTCTTTAAGGCTCTTTCGTTGTCCCGGGCATTAACATCCGCCCATATCCGCACAAACCCGCTTTTGGAGTAGGAGAGGATTTGTTCCCCTGGTAAAGATGTGAATTTTGAGGCCATGGCTGAGAGGCCGCCAATGTTGCCGAGGATTCTGCCCTTGCGGTCAATGACGTCGCCGTTACCCTCGAAATAGCCTTTCACCAGTTCATGAATTCCATCTCCATTAAGGTCTACCGGGAGGGTTGTATAAAGGTCGAATCCAAGAGCTGCCTTCTCGCCGGTGAAAGCTTTATAGGTGAATTCTTCGACTTCTGTCCGGCTCTCCCCTTCCGCAGTCCTGGTTTTCATTCCGATCCTTACTCCGAGAACATAGGCCTCCCCTTCATCCCCGAGGCGGGCCGCCCATCCGGTGTCCATGTGGCCATGGTCAAGGTCAGCCCAGATCCTGTCCCCATTCTGGTCAAACACTGCCAGCCTGGGAGCAAGATCATTGAAGCTTTCCCTGCAGGTAAAAATGTACCAGGCCTTGTTATCGTAATCATAGACCGGCTGAACGATATCCGAATGCCCTTCCCAGCTCTGTTTATCCGCGCAGAACAGCTCCGAACCCCCGTCCAGCTCGATACACCGCTCCCCCCAGAGCAGGTCATCGATACCGTCGGAATCTATATCCACGACCGGGCTGACATGACTGCCGAGAGCCCCCGGGGCATCATCGGGAAGGACATGTTCCCAGCGCAGGGACAGGTCACTGTTCCAGGCCTGGATGCGCATCGGCCCGTAGGTTCCCTGTGCGGTTAAAAGTACCGGCTCTCCCTTGACATAACCTCCCATGATGAAATGACGGTAGAGGTGGGACAACTCCTGGGGAACCGCGGGCTTTTTCCAGGGGAGTTCGGCTTCCTTCTCTCCAGTCAGGGGGTCCAGCTGCTGGAGTACATAATGGCGGTAGTTCAAAGGATGAGCCGGATCCAGATTGTTGATGATCCAGATCTCATCGGTTCCATCCCGGTTCAGGTCAAAGGCGAAAAGTGGGCTGAACCAGATGCCTGGTACCACACCTTTGCCAAGGTCCCTTTTCCAGAGCAATTCTCCAGAGGATGTCATGACTGCCAGCTTCAAGGTATGTTCAGGGAAAAAGAACATGCCCTCCCAGGGATCGACCTCCGACTCCTCGGAATAGAGGAGGGCAACAGCGTGGGGGTATTCTGCGCCGATACTTACAGGAACTGCTCTCAACTGACCTATGGGACATCCCAGGTTGGCTTCTGCGTGTACCTTTAAATCAATCTCCCGGGAAAAAGCGTTTCCTGGGCAAGCAAGGATGCAGGCGGTGATGAAGAATAAGCGCGACAAGCCGGCCGCAGTTTTCATGAGCATCTCCATGCAATGGCCCGTCGGTAAGCGAAATCAAAAGGCATTTGGACATGCCGCCGAGCGTGTTCTGAAATTCAACCTCGGTTCTAGTATCTATCATCAGGCAGGTGTACACAAGAACCGAAATTCTCGAAACACCAGGGAATGTCCGGCTGGAAGGGATTTTAGAAAGGAAATAAACCGCAGATGTTCAGGGATTTCTGCCCTAAAGGACAATCGACTTGAGGAGGAACAAGCAAGTCCGGATAACAGGAACCGTTTTCCGCAGACGGTCTCATTCCGGTTTGATTTTCAGGGTTTTCAGGAATTTTTTGTCTTCAGGACTGAAGCAGATTTCGGTTTCTCCGGAAACGACCAGATCAGCAACCGGCGAATCCTCCTGTTTCGGGATAATGCTGGTTGTGGCTTCGATATAGAGGAGTACGTCATAACCCTGCTCTCGAATTTCATTCAGCACCTTGTTGATCCTGGGGGAATCATTGAGGGACTGATTGATCGCCTCCTGCAGCTTGTTTTTTAAAATTTCCTGGATATCATCGTTCATAACGCAGCCTTTTAAGACCCGGACTGCAGGGATTCCGGTACGGGCGGTTGTCACGGCCTGCGGCAAATGCAGGCCGGGTTCCTGGAGGAGGACCCGATCTTCATGATTTCTCTGCACTGATTCCGGTAAAGGATTCTGATTGATTATACCCTGAAAAGGATCAACCCTGGACGGACACCTGGTCCCTGACAACTTCATCGCTGGAAATTTTTCCATCCAGGATATGGATTATCCGATTAGCTTGCCGGGCTACTTCGGCCTCGTGCGTAACAAGAATAATGGTATTGCCCTCCTGGTGCAGGCGTCTGAATAAAGCCATTATTTCAAGGCCTGTTTTGGAGTCGAGGTTTCCCGTGGGCTCATCAGCCAGGATGATTGAAGGATTATTGACCAGGGCCCTGGCAATGGCGACCCTCTGCCTTTGTCCCCCTGACAGCTCATTGGGCTTGTGATATTTCCGGGACCCCAGTTCGACCTGGTCCATGGCCTTATCGGCCATTTCTTTTCTTCGGCTGGAGGGAATTCCGGCGTAGGTCAGGGGAAGTTCAACATTCTGCAGGGCGGAAGCTCTCGGCAGCAGGTTGAATGTCTGGAATATGAACCCGATCTTCTGGTTGCGGATGTCGGC
>CAZOGT010000052.1:0-13198 GCA_964579015.1 uncultured Acidobacteriota bacterium
TTCTTTCGGGATTTATGTTTCCCATTGCTAATATGCCCCAGCTAATCCAGTGGCTGACCTACCTCAACCCTCTCAGGTATTTCCTGGTCATTATCAGGGGTATCTTTCTCAAGGGTGTCGAGCCAAATATCCTCTGGCCCCAGATGGCAGCCTTAGCTTTGATGGGGACAGTCATATTGTGGCTGGCTTCAAGAAGATTCCAAAAAACGCTGGCCTGATTGTCAGAAGGAGATTTCCGATGAATCCGATATCGAAAATATGTTGCTTAACGGTTCCAATACTGGCTCTTGCCGCCGCTTATGGTTCCCTTGCGAATACCGCTCATGCTGAAGGTATTGAGGAATACCTGTCAGCCGCACGTTCAGAAGCCAGGCTCAAAACCAGCCCGGCATCACAAGGCCCCACGGTTGAGACCGGCAGGACTGCGGCCGGGGGAAACCCCCTGACACTCGCGGCCTGCGTTCGGATCGCACTGGATGAAAATCCCGCCCTGCAGGCGTCCCGGGAGGGAGTCGCCTCGGCACGCGCAAGTGTGGGTATGGCCAGGTCTCCTTACTATCCGGCTGTCAGCCTGGAGGCAGGCTACCGAAGATGGGAATCGCACGCTTTTTTGCCGGAGGGTCTGACCGGAATGACAGTATCGCCGGTTATCGGGCCGACAGATGACTGGTCGTCCGGATTGCGGGCAGGCTACCTCCTTTTTGACAGCGGAGAGCGTGCGGCCCGGCTCCGGTCTGCTCTCTCCAGGCAGGGCCTGGCGGAAGAGGAGGAAGCTGGTATCCGGCAGGATATCGCGCTGGCTGTGCACCAGGCGTTTTACAGTATGCTGTCGGTCAGGGAAGCCCATCTGGTTGCTCAACAGAACCTGGAAAGGGCTGAAGCCCATCTGCGCCTGGCCCAGGAGTACTGGGAGGCCGGGGCGGTACCGAAAGCTGACGTCATTCGCGCCCGCGTTGAGGCTGCTGATGCAAAGCTTCAGCTTGTCAGGGCTGAGAGTGCGGTGGGGCAGGCCCGGGGAAAGCTCAACCGGGCCATGGGCCTCCCTGTTGAACTGGACACTGAAATAGATCCGTCCCGTGAAGAAATGGATTCTCCGGATAAAATTGACATTACAGGGGCGATGGATCAGGCCGTCCGCAGCCGCCCTGAGCTGAAGGCCGCTCTTCATCGAAAGGAGGAGGCTCAAAGCTCGATAGATATTGCCAGAAGCTCCTTTGGCCCGTCCAGCAAGGCCGATGCCGGGTATGGGGTACGTGATTCGGAATTTCTGCCCGGAGACCAGGACTGGTCAGTCGGGGTCAAGGTCGATCTTCCCCTTTTCCAGGGATTCAAACGCGGCCATGACGTGTCAAGAGCAAAACACGAACTGGCGAAACAAGACGCTGAAATCCGCTACCTGGTTCTGCAGGTAAGGGAGGAGGTCTGGTCATCGCACCTCAAATTCAAGGAATCCCACCAGGCGACCCTGGCATCTGAAGCAATTGTCACGGACGCCAGGGAAAGCATGCGGATGACCAGAGAACGATATGAGGCCGGAGCCGCTACAGCCACGGACCTCATTGACGCGCAAACGACCCTGATGCGGGCTGAATATGTACGAGTGGAGGCGCGGTGGGGCTATTTTTCAGCGCGCTCAGCCTTTGACCGGGCTGCAGGGACAATCCTTGACAATAATATTCAATAATTTTCGGCTTTAATAAGGAGGCCTCAATGAGAGCAACTGACGAACTAAAAAGAGAGCATACCGAAATAGAAAGAATGCTGCGAATTCTACAAGCAATTTCTCACACCCTCAGTCAAGGCGAAGAGATAAAAAGCGGGAATCTTGACAATATGATGGAGTTTTTCTCGGTCTTTGTTGACAAGTGCCATCACGGCAAGGAAGAAGAGTTTCTTTTTCCGGCCCTTGAAGCAGCTGGTGTCCCGAGAGAGGACGGACCGATTGGCGTTATGCTGAGTGAACACGCCGAAGGGCGCGCGCTTGTGACAAAACTCAGGACTGCGGCCAACTCTATTGAATCGGGAGACCAGGCTGCCTTGAAGGCTTTTCAGGAAGCCGCTGGAGACTATGTGATACTGCTGACCCAGCACATCGGAAAAGAAAATAACGTCCTGTTCAGGATGGCAGATCTGAAACTGAATCCAGCTCAAGACGCAACGCTATCTGAAGCCTTTAAAAAGCTGGAGAGCGAGCGCATCGGGCCGGATAAGCATGAAGAATTTGAACTGCTTTTGAGCCAGCTGGAGCATGAGTACCTGGATTAACCCGTATTGCTGTGTATTTGGCAACAAGTCAGACCGCTATTGGAAATAAAAAACCAAAAACAAATAAAAGGAGAAGAACATAATGGCTTCCGAGAGAAAAAAGAAGACAGGCATTCAGGCTGGAGAGGTTTTTGATTTGAAGAAGCTTGTTGATTATGGGGAGGACTCTGTAGTCAGCCGCATCCTGATCAAAGACAAGGCGGGCAGCGTTACTCTTTTCGCCTTTGATACCGACCAGGAACTTAGTGAGCACACCTCGCCTTATAACGCATTCATACAAGTAATTGACGGAGTGGGCGAGTTTATCATTGACGGGAAATCCAGCCAGGTTACAGAAGGCCAGGTCATTTTGCTGCCGGCAAATATTCCGCACGCGGTAAATGCCGCGTCTCCTTTTAAGATGATGTTGGTCATGATCCGAAAATAGACCAGACGCCCGTAAATATTCCTGGATTCCTGACCGGAAGACGTTGTCAGTCTTCCCTTCCGAACAGGCCCAGGCCCTTCACTATGCGGGTTTCGACAGGAAACCTGGGATCCATGTGGGTAGTGCGGTACTCGGCAAAAGGCTTATATAATTTTCCCATAAGCCGGACAATCGGATGCGTTTTCTTGTTGGTGAACTTCCCGGTTCCTGTAAACATCAACGGAAAATCAAGAGCTTCAATAAGGCGTTTTGTCTCCCTCGATATCCAGGGTGAATGCTTGTGAATATGCCGATAACTGAGTGGGGCCCAGTCTTCCAGCTTTTCAGGCGCCTTGTAACCGCTTTCAACCGTCATTTGAAAAATCCTGGTTCCCGGGAAAGGCATGTAAATATTGAAACTTTGCATGGCCCTGGGATTATCCTTCATCAGATCCTGTGCCAGATCAACACTGTCCTTTATCTCTTCGGGGGTTTCTGTGGGAAGTCCCATCATAAACATATAGAGAGGAGTGATAGGATAATGCTTCAATTTCCGGGAGGCTTCTAATATTTGATCCCGATTGAGGCCTTTGTCAATCAGATCAAGAATCCGCTGATTCCCGGATTCAACCCCTATTGCCACACGTTCCACCCCCGCCCTGACGAATAAATCAAGAAAATCTTCGTTCATCCTGGCAACAGCATCAGCACGAACCTCAAGCCTGCCTATCCGTATGCCGACATCGGAGCGAACTATTTCCTCCAGAAGAGAATAGGCATGATTCAGGTTAGAGAAAAGGTTGTCGTCCGTGAAGTTGAATCCCCTGACACCATAGTCAATGACCAACTTTCTTATATGTTCGATGACAACCCGGGGCTCCATGGCCCTCCACTTTCTTTTATTGATCGCTGACTCATAACAGAAGCCACATCTGTTAAGGCATCCTCGGCTGGTATTCAGAGTGAGATGGTCGGATCCGAATATTTTTCGGCGGTATAAATCAATATTCACCAGCTCATAATCCAATGTCGGCAGCTGGTTCATATCGATGAAAGGTCTCTCTTCGTTAACCCGACATTTCCCCTTCTCCCTATAAGCTATTCCCTTGATTCCTCCCAGCTCGCCCCCTGATTCCAATGTTCTGACCAATTCAACTAATGAAGCCTCTCCTTCGCCTATCACAACTATGTCAACAAAAGGATTTTCCAGGGTCTGCTGGGGGAGAAGGCTGGCGTGAATTCCACCCCAGATAATCGGAACATCCGGATACTTATTCCGGACCTTTTTACAGGCATCCAGCGCCCTGAAAATCTGGGGGCCGGTCATGCTTGAAACTCCAAAACAGAGAGGTTTTTCTCTCAATGCGTGATTAAGCTTCTCAGCCCAGTCAGGATCGGCATACTGATCCACGATCTTTACTTTGTATCCTGCATGGACTAATGCCGTTCCCGGGAAAAGCAAATTAAGGGGAAGCTCAATCCGCTTGTGCGGCTGCCACCCTTTTCTCGGGGCGGGATTGAACAATAACACACCACTTCCGTTTGTTTTCATATCTTTTATTCAGATTACCTGCGTCCGGAGTCTTAACCAGTTCACCTTAATGACCTGTTACGGCCAAATATCCACAAAAGTATCCTGATAACAAAGTTTTCGAAAGGAAATCCGGCATTCAAATTTCTTACTCTCCACCTGGCCAGTGGCCCATAAATCCAGGATAACCATACGGCCAACGGATCCGCTTTTTTTACAGTTCCCAGGCAACCATCGTGCTTATTGCACATAAGCGCATAATTCAGTATTGATACCAGCTTCCTCGTTTCCTTTCGAAGCCATGGAGTTTCCCTGGGAATATTCCGGTACCCGTATCGTGCCCAGTCTTCCAGTGTTTCGGGTTCAGAAAAGCCCATCTTCACAACCATTTCGTATAGCTCTGTTCCGGGATAAGGTGTGTACAGGTTAAAAGATCTGGTAGCTGCAGAATTTTCTTGCGTTAATCGCTCAGAAAGCCTGATGCTCATGCCTACATCTTCTGGCGTTTCAGTCGGAAGCCCCATCATAAAAACAAATTGCGGCCTGATATTATATGGTTTCACCTTTTGATTCGCTCCCAGGATCTCTTCTACCGTTATTCTCTTTTTGATCATCCTGAGTATTCTTGGACTTCCCGATTCGGCGCCGATTACAACCCTTCTGACGCCTGCCTTTGCCATTAAATCAAGAAAACCAGCGTCCAGACCGCAAAGCGTATCAGCCCTGATAAATAGCTTCCCTATATGAAGATCCAGATCAGAGCTGACAATTCTTTCAAGTATTGTCCGAGCCCACTCCAGGTCAATAAAAAAATTATCATCCCCGAAAATAAAACCGTTTTTCCCATAAGCTCTGACCACATGCTTCATTAAACCGAACACGTTCTCGGGATCCATAGCCCGATATTTCCTTTTGTGAAATGCAGGATCCCAGCAATAGGCGCAATCATATATGCAGCCCCGGCTGCATATCATATGCAGGTGATCAACTCCCAGAACCAGATCACTGTATTGATTCATATCAACGAGGTGATAAGCGGGGACCGGGTACCTGTCTAAATCTACAAAACGCCTTGATCCGGTAAAAATATGCTTGCCGTCTTCTTTGTAGGCGATTCCCTTTATCCGGCTAAAATCTGCCCCAGTCCGCAGTGCTTCGACAAGCTCGGGAAACGTTGCCTCTCCTTCCCCGATCACAGCTATGTCACAAAAAGCACTGTTCAGCACCTGTGATGGTCTGGAGCTAACATGTACACCACCCCATACTATGGGCAGAGATGGATATTTTTCCCTGACTTCTTTACAAATATCCACCGCCTGGAACAACTGGGGGCCGGTCATGCTGGTTATACCGAAACAAACAGGAGGTTTTGAGAGGGCTCTGTTCAGTTTCTTTCTCCAGGAACGATCGACAAACTGGTCAATAATTGTTACTGAATAACCAAGGTCCTCGAGAGGGGGAGCCAGATATAAAAGACTTAGAGGAAGCATCTTACGCTTGTACAGGCTGAAGCCTGTCCAGGGCGAAGGATTTAAAAGAACGACTCCAGGTTTATCGACATCCATAAAAATTGCTCTCCCCCTGAACTTCGCCTTCCGACAACCTTTCTCTCTCTCAGGCTGATTTGTGTCCTGCGCGGTCAATGAGTAAAAAGCCAGGTTTTCCATTCCCATATTATTCTAAAACGATCCGAAAACAATGTTGAATTAAGCTGCAAAATTGATCCTTCAATCATTCAGACACTCAATGCCGGAGGACGATAGCCTGACGATGAAAATTGTAGTATTGACTTTTATCCGCCTTTGAGGCATTAATTTCTAATGAGATTTGCCTATATTTGTTTCTGCCTTCTTGCCTTTGTTCCCCTGGTTGCGGCATCCGGCACTCCTGAGGAATTTGCGCCGGAGACCCGTATCGCCATCATGGGGTCAAGTTTCAAAATTAACGGAGAGCTGACCTATCCCGGACCAAATCTGCAAGCCCACGGCCTCCTGATGAATGTCCGGATGGTCAACGCGGTGTTCGATGATGAAAACCCTGAAACCCGCCCGGAAGGCTTTGACCCTGACAGGAACACCAATGCCTTTATCGATTCCATGGAGGAATATAAAGCCAGGGGCATCCTGGCTTTTACCGTAAACCTGCAGGGAGGGATGCCTGGTTATGAAAACGCCCTGAATTCAGCGTTCAGGCCTGACGGAAGCCTGAAACCGGGTTACATGGAACGGGTCTCCAGGGTTATCGAAGCCGCGGATAAGAAAGGGATGGTGATTATTGTCGGATTCTTCTACCAGCGCCAGGACCAGGTACTGCGGGATGAAGACGCGGTTCGCAC
The DNA here is from genome assembly GCA_964579015.1 of uncultured Acidobacteriota bacterium. Lineage (GTDB taxonomy): Bacteria > Acidobacteriota > UBA6911 > RPQK01 > JAPXNP01. The sequence goes on from CAZOGT010000052.1 coordinate 6,538, forward strand.
CGCAACGGTAAACGCGGCATCCTGGCTCAGGGACAAAGGATACACCAACATCCTCGTGGAAATCGCCAATGAATATAAAATCTCAGGCTTTGACCACCCAATCATCAGAAGTGAAGAAGGCGAGGTTGAACTGATGTCACTGGTTCGCTCTGTCGCGCCGAACATTCCCGTCTCAACCGCCGGCATGGGCGACGCCCGTTTCCACCCGGACCTGGCTGAAGCCGCCGATTACATCCTGCTGCACGGAAACACCTCCGATCCCGAAGACTACCCCGAAAAGATCAAGGCGGTCTCCGGTTACGGGAAACCGGTCATCTTTAACGAAGACTGGTGTTTCTCCGACGATACCAGGGGCGTCTATGACGCGGTTGAAAAGATGACGGCAGCTTTTAAAAACGGGGCTTCCTGGGGGATCATGAACCAGAAGCGGAACCAGACCTGGCCGTTCATCTATAAAATTGGAAAGCCTGGAGAGGGTGGTAACGCTGAAGAGGATTTAAAGCTTTACCAGGCAATGGAGGAAATGCTGGGCATCCCGGTTACAGGCGCAAACTGATTCCCTGGCAAGAAAGGAAAAGGCAATGAAACTGACAAACCGCAGAGCCTTTATCATCCAAACTTCTCTCTGCGCCGCGGCGCTCACCCGGGCCCGGCTCCATGCCTCATCACCCGGTTCCGGGGAAATCCTGGAAGGTGTTCGGGAATTTTTACGGAAGGTGGCAAATCCGGATGGCTCCTTCCGCCCCGGGATCGATCCTGATTACCCGGGAAATTCCGATACCGCCGCCTCGGGGATTGCCGCCCCGGCCTATGCGGCTATCCTCTCAGCCACCTTCGGCTGGGAACTGCCCTTCCCGGACAAAACGCTGGAATTCATCCGCTCCTCCCAGAAGCCTGATGGCGCCTTCTACTCGGTTAGCGGCCATTTCGACCCGGAAACTCCACTGGCCAGGCTCTACAACACCTTGCAGTCCCTGGTCATCATCCGCCTCTTCGGCGCCAAACCGAAATATGACCCCATGCCGGTGGTTGATTTCTTCTTCTCCGGGAGCGAATTCAAGCAAATTCCGCTCTATACAACCAGCTTCTTCCCGCTTTTCTTCATCGCCCTGGGGAAGAAGATGCCCGCTCACATCGACCGGAAGATGCGGCAATACCTGATGGATGAACAGAAGGAAGACGGATACCTGTACGATCACGTCGCTTCGACCTTCCACGCCGCTCACTACTACCGGCTCACCGGAAGGCCGACCCCCAAAGCGGAACCGATGATCGACCGCGTACTCCGCGACCAGAAAGAGGACGGTTCATGGTCGATAAAGGAGCCTGACTGGGACGTTCACGCCTGCTTCGATGCCCTCTTCATCCTCCGACAGCTTGGCCGCCCCGGCGATCCCCGGATTAAAAAGGCTTATAAAAAAGCGACTGCATGGATCCTGACCTGCCGCAAGCCGGACGGAGGATTCGCGCATTACCCCGAAAGGGAGCATTCGGATGTCGACGCCCTCTATTTTCACGTGGGGGGACTGGTCGAGACCGGATTTCTCAAGGTGAAGCCCGGCCTCGAAAACGAGGAAATGCTGGGATGGGGCCACGCCATGATCCCGGGCAAGACCTATAACTGCCTGGAATATATCTCCTCCATGAAACATCAAACAGTTCCTGTTTCCTCTACTCCCGTGATTCTCTCCATTTCACCATGACCCTGTGTTCGGGCCCAGCAACCCCAAAGAGGCTGACGGCCCTGAAAGAATAAATGTTCTCCGCATCCCGGTGCAGGTGCAGTTCCAGGGACTCGTCGCAGTCACTCCAGGTTCCGGCAGGGGTTTTGACCTGGAAGCTCCGGAAATTCGGGGTGCAGGAGACAAGAAAAACCCTCGCGGTATCCCCCTTGATGGCGACTTCGGAACTGATTACGTTCGGGGTCCATTCTATCCAGTCCCGCCTGGGGGTCAGGATCATGAAGGGGGTATCGTAAGCCCAGTGAGGTCTGCCGTCCCGGAACCATTTGTTTGCCCTGAAAATCTCATCGTCCAGGAAAACCAGGGTCGACGTAGGCGGTGCGGGAAAAGCCGTGAAGCGGTTGGTATCGGTCTCCCAGCTGCACCAACGGTAGGTTTCCGGCCGGGTCTCCCAGTCCCCGGATACCGGATCGGGCCGCATCGGGTCCCCCTCCGGGCCCTTTATCCTGACTATTGAGCCAGCTTCCCCGCTCCATACCAGGTCACGGATTTCCAGGGCGGAAAGGGGTATCCCGTCCTTTTCAAAATGGGAGTCATACTTGGCATCGATTATCACCCATTTACTGAACCTGTTGACCCAGACCTCGTTGACCCCGTGGTGCCCCCCGTCATCAACCAGGCCGGGTCCGCAGCCCAGCCTGCGGGTCACGTATCCGAAGCTGTTCAGGACTGCGTGCAGCACCCGGCTGAAATGAGTGCAGTGGAAGCGGCCTCCCTGCAGGGCGGAATCAAGAATGGCAAACGGGTCCCCCCGGGTCTCGGGAGGGTTGTCGTTGTCAATCTCAATGTTGGCCCTGATCCAGTGCCGCAGCAGCAGGATTCTTTTCCACTCATCGCCCTCGCCCCTGACAACATCTTCCAGGCCATATCTCTGCTTCAGCTTTGCAATCCTTGGGCTGTAGTAATTCTCGAAACCCCTGAACAGCTGGTTAGGAGCGTAATCGGGGCCAGCGGTCCCGGCCAGGACAAAGCGCCCTTCCGTTTTCGATGGGCCGGCGGACTCAATTCCGGCAAAAGGAGAGCCCGCAGCGAAAGTGGCCAGGCTAAGGCTGGCAACTGTTACCGAAACGATTAATCTCAATCTTCTCATAATCATTTTTCCACCTCGTTCCCAGGCATCGGTAATGACGAATCGTGTTCGAACAGGGGACGTGTTCGAACAGGGGACAGTCACCAGTATACTACTGGGGACAGTCACCTTTGCTACTGGGGACAGTCACCAGTAAGCTTCATCAGTAAGCGGGAGTCGGTTGCTCTGTCAATTGCGATTAAACCCCTGGTTCCGGAATTCGTCCACTCAGTCCATTTGCCGCTCGGAAACCGGGGAAGCCGGGGCATCCGGGAGTAGAGCCTTGGGCGGTTCCCTGGGATTGATTTCCACTGGGTTCAGTTTATTGCTTTGTTCCGCCGCCCCTCTATCGGGCCCACAGGGGAACAAGACTGAAATCAATATTCCAGACCAGGGGCAGCAGATATACGGTTACCAGGGTTACCAGGATTACGCCTGTTACGTTAAGCACCAAGCCGGTACGGGCCATGGTAGGGATAGAGATATAACCGCTTCCGAAGACAATGGCATTAGGCGGAGTGGCGACAGGGAGCATAAACGCGAAAGAGCAGGCGACCGCTGCGGCCACCATCGTCGCGAAGGGATGAATTCCGACGGCTACGGCAAGGGCGGCCATTATCGGCATCAACATGGTAGCGGTTGCCGTGTTGGAGGTCATTTCAGTCAGGAATATCGCCAGGACCACCACTGAAAATACGATGAGAAGCAGGCTGGCTCCCTGCAGGCCTGAGAGCTGCATGGCCAGCCACTCAGCAAGCCCGGACACCTGAAAGCCCTCGGCCAGGGAGATGCCTCCCCCGAATAAAAGAAGAATACCCCAGGGGATCCGCCTTGCGGTTTCCCAGTCCAGCAGGAACTCGCCTTTTTTTAAATTGACCGGAATCACGAACAGCAGCATTGCCCCCAGCACCGCGATAGACGCATCACTCAGTTTTGGGAAGATATCATTCAAAAAGAAACCCCGGATGACCCACAAAAACCCTGTGAGGAGGAACACGGCCAGGACCTGGATCTCCTGTCTCCGGACCGGGCCCAGGCTTTTCAGCTCCTCGTTGATCACATCCATCCCTCCCGGAATCTGATCAAACTCAAACCTGAAGGCTATGCGGGAAAGGTAGACCCAGGTTAGGACCAGGAAAAGCGCTGCCAGGGGGACTCCGTATAACATCCAGCGGGCAAATCCGATCTCAACGCCATACATCTCCTCCAGGATTGCCGCAAACACGGCATTGGGGGGGGTCCCGATTATCGTGCCTATGCCCCCGATGGAGGCGGCATAGGCAATCCCCAGCATCAGGGCCGTTCCAAACTGAAATTTTCCTGACCTGACCGCTTCCTTGAGGTCACCCCCTGTTTCCAGCATATTCCTGGTCTGGTAAATAACCGCCAGCCCGATAGGAGTCATCATCATCGCCGTAGCCGTGTTGGAAATCCACATCGACAGGGCCGCCGTGGAAACCATGAACCCGAGGATGATCCGCTCCGGGCTCTCCCCCAGGGCCCGGATGACCAGCAGGGCGATCCTGCGGTGCAGGTTCCATTTCTCCATGGACAGCGCTATCATAAAACCGCCCATAAACAGAAAAACCAGGTGATTGGCGTAGGGATAGGTAGCAGCCTGGGTGGTCATGACTCCGGTCAGGGGGAACAGGATTATCGGCAACAGGGAGGTAGCGGCGATTGGCACGGCTTCGCTGATCCACCAGGAGGCCATCCAGAAGGCTACGGCCAAAACCATCCTGGCCTGGAGATTCAGGTCAGAGGGTCCGGGAAGCAGGATCACGGACAAAAAAAGAAGAGGACCGAGGAACAAGCCGATCCTGGGCCTCATCCCTCTCCTGATCCCCCCTGTTTCTGGTTCCTGTTTTTGCGCGACCCTGTCAGGATACATCTGTCCACCCCTCCGCGGAATTAACCCGGCCAAACAGCAGTTCCTCTAGATTGGAACAGCAGGGCGGGGAAAAGTAAAGGGCCCCGAAGCAAAAACCTCCCATGCAGGGAACAGGGGCAGGTCACCAGGACCCGACAGGTTCCCGCTGCCAGGGGACATTCTGCAGGACTTTTTCCTTCTCCTCCAGGTCAAAGATCCTCCGGGCATTCCCATGCATCAGCGGGTCAACCAGTTCCAGGGCATTATCCGTTGACATCCATCCGTCCTCAACCAGTTCCGAGAGAGCCAGGGCGATTCCGTGGCGGGCAATTCTCGCGTGTCCCGCCACCGGTTCAACCGGGATGTAGTCAGCTCCGAAGGTGAGGATTTTATTGGCCGGAGCGGTGACCAGGTACTTCTTCAGGAAATCCCCGGCAGCCACCGGATTGATTATCCAGGACCAGCACATGTCAATGTAGGCATTGGTGTAATGCTTGGCAACTGCAATAATCTCCTCGTAATAGGGGTAACAAATGTGCATGAAAATAAACCTGGTGTTAATGTCGTTACGGCAAAGATCACAGGCTGAGCCGGCATTGTTGATCAGCCATGAAAGACGCATATAGTTATCACCGGCATAGTAACCGGTATGGAGTTTGACCGGGAGATTGTATGACCCGGCCTTTTTGGCGGCGTACCAGAAAAGGTGGTCCTCCACCTTCTTCTTTTCCTCCGGGGAAATTTCATCCCTGTCCAGGAGCCTGGAAAAAGGTTTTTGTGCTTCCTCAGCCGGAGTCTGGTGATAATCAATATTCCTGGAATAGGCATTCTGCGATTTGACCGCCACGGCATAGGGGCCATAGGTGTCGAACCACCAGTCAATGACCCGATGCCAGTCCGAAAGCGTCCTCACCTCAATGCCGGCCGGCCCCGCCAGTTTCTCAAAATCAGTGGAAGCAAACATATCCACTATGCTCAGGTCCTGCATCAGGAATGAAGGCATAGACGTCTTCATGAAAGGGGTCCCTTCCAGGCTGTTTACCTGGCAGGATTCTATTCCAGCGATATCCCTGAGGATGTGCCTGTAGAATCCGGGCTTCCTCACCCTTTCATAGCCCTCCTGGATCCTCTTGACGGTCGTTCCGTTCAAATCCTCTTCCCCGTAGAGCTCCTGGATCGCTTTCATGGAAGCCTGGCCGTAACCGGTATTCTTGACAGCCGGCCAGAAAGGATCCAATATCTTCCACTTGTCAACCGGATCGACCGAGGAGGAAAAAAAGTTTTCCAGTTGATGGTTTGTCATCCCGGCCGCGCGCAGATCCGAATTGATGTAATGGCTGAACAGCATGCTCCAGTCATCGGCCGGTACCCGGGGATGGGCCGTACCGGAAAGCCTCCCCTTTTCTTCAATCAGGTGCTCATGGGTGTCAATGAGCGGAGTGGCAAAAACCTTCCTGAAGATCACCTCCCTGGTATCCCGGCAGCCGCCGGCAGGAGGAAGGGGGATATTTTCGAAAGCTCCTGCCCCCCCAAGGTGAGAGGCAGTCATTGAGGCAGCGCCCAGCGCCCCCAAGCTCTTGATGCTATTTCTCCTTGTGATCAGCTTTTTCATTATGTCCACCTCGCTCCTGTCCCGGCAGCTGCCCGCGGTTGCGGTCGAACCCACCAACCAATCCGGGAGCCGGGCCTCCAGGCTCACCAGGAATGCTTGACAGCGGCGCGGCAGTAATCCATCATGAGATTAAGCCATGTTCGACCTCAAGCCATTATAATCAATAAACTTCGGGAAAGGAACGGACCTTTCAGTGGGAGATCGGATCTGAAATCCGGGATCTCACTTTGATCTTCCGGAGGACATTTTATGCGGGATTTTGAACTTGAAACCTGGTTTTCAAAATGGGAGTTTACCGCACGTTACCACATGACTGCTTCAGACATCGAGAGTATTTCGCTTTCCGAGCTTCTGGCAATGGGGACCGA
>CAZOGT010000053.1:0-13048 GCA_964579015.1 uncultured Acidobacteriota bacterium
GGATGGAAACACCCTCAAGGTTGACTTTTATCCCGGCGACAAGCTGCAGATGTTCAGCCTTGAAGCTGATTTGTCGGGCGATCCGGTTAAAGGCATATTCAGGATACCAACGGCCAATTTTATGCACGAGAGCGAAGCGGACCTGACACGAAAGTCAGAGTTCCCTTATTCCGAACCCTGGGTGATCCTCGCTGACAGGGAGAGGAACGAGAGCATAGACCTGGTTGATTTTCTCATCAGGAGGGCGCCTCTGGACAGCTTCGAGGCTTTCTACAGTTTCTGGGAGAATGATTTTACCAGCCGTTATTACTATTTCCTTTATCCCCTGCTGGAAGATGATGCTGGAAACAAGGGTTTTTCGGAAAAGGAGAAGGTTCACAGGTTTTACAATTCCCTGCTTGAGAGCCGGGCCGATGCAGACCGGGCAAAAGCCGGCCTGGAGAGTGCCGGCGGTTTTACGACGGTCCTGGTTCCGGACCTCGGGCAGCCGGCTTCCCTGAATATTCCGGTGACCAGCTATAAGATTCCCCTTCCTCCTGGAGTCAAGATCTGCTGCGGCCTGAAAACTCACGACGTGGAAAATTTCCAGCTGGTCAGGGTGGACCTGGAGGGGGCGGCTAAATCCAGCGGTGGGGAAGATTGACTATTCCCGGATAGGCTGATGATCCCCTGACCCTGAAGGTGCAGTCGGCATCCGCAATGTCGTAGGTCTGCAGGACATGGGAATCGATCGCCACGGCATTCAGGCTGTATTCTCCGTCCATCAGGGGAATGTTTTCAAAGACCAGTTTTCCCCGGAATCGGTTATCGTCAAGTTTTTCCAGGGCGGCGTTACTGGAGTGGCTGGCCGTTGAACAGATCACCAGGTCGTCACTCCTCTTGATAACCACGCCAAGGCTTGGCTCCCCGGCGAACTCAGGACCGAAAAAGGCTTCTATTTCAACCAGGATGGTGTCGCCTGTACTGATTGAGCTCAATGGGTTTCCTTTGCAGTCAGTGGCTGAAAGCTTCTCGATCCAGCAGATCTGCCTGTTTTTCGCTTCATCCCGTTCAGCCGGGGTGGCATCCTGCTCCCCATTCCTGCGAAGGAACGACTGGTATGACTCGACTGCTTCACGGGCCGGTCCCAGGTACATGCATTTGCCTTCGTGGAGCCACAAAGCCCGTTCGCAAAGCATTTTAACCTGGTGCAGATTGTGGGAACAGAAGAGGATTGTCCCGCCATTCTCCTTGAAGTCCACTATCCGGTCAGTACATTTTTTCTGGAATTTCTGGTCTCCCACGGCCAGGGCCTCATCGATTATCAGTATTGAAAAATCGAAGCCGGTGGCCACTGAAAAGCCGAGACGGAGGTACATCCCGGAGGAATAGGTTTTAACGGGCTCATCAATGAAGTCCTCCAGTTCACTGAAGGCGACAATGCCCTGGATCCGGTCATCGATTTCCTTCCTGCTGAGCCCCAGGATGGCCCCGTTGAAATAGACGTTTTCTCTCCCGGTATGCTCAGGGTGGAACCCCACGCCCAGCTCCAGCAGGGCCCCCGCTTTGCCCTCGATTTCGAACCCGCCGGTCGTCGGAATGGATGTGCCGGCCAGGAGCTTCAGCAGGGTGCTCTTGCCCGCGCCATTATTTCCGATGATCCCGAAGGCCTCACCGGGTGGTATCTGGAAACTGAGGGGATGGAGCGCGGTAAAGAGCTGGTGTCCCGGGATATTGAACAGGAATTCCTTGAGCATTGCCCTGGGGCCCGGATAGAGCCGGTAAGCCTTTGATATGTTATCTGCGGAAACAGCGTATTTCATGGTTAAATAAGATCGAGTATCACGGGTTTAGACCTTTTAAGCACGGTACGGCCCGCCAGGTAGATGAGTATGCAGCAGGCCGTCCAGTAAAGGATCCCTCCGATCGATGGAGGCGGGCCTCCGATCAGAATCCACCTGTAGCCATCAAGCAAATGGGTGAACGGGTTCAGGTCCAGAATAAAGGTATACGGATCAGCCAGCTTGTCCTTGGAGTAGACAATTGGCGTGGCCCAGAACAGCGCCTGAAACAGGACCCCGACCACGTGAATCACGTCCCGGAAGAAGGTCTGGATGGAGGATATCAGCATGCTCATTCCGTACATGAAGAGGCTCTGGGAGATGATCAGCGGGACAAAGAGGGCCAGGATGCTGAAGTGAGCGTTGCCGGAAACCGCCAGTACCAGCAGGAAGACCAGGGTGCCGAGAACCTGGTGGACCAGCGAGGATATAACCAGGCTGAAGGGCAGCGTTTCCAGGGGAAAGCTGAGTTTTTTAATAATATTACTATGTTCAATGAAACAGTTGGCTGACCGTGTCGCACTCTCCTGGATGGCAATCCAGGGGAGCAGGCCGCAAAAAAGGTAGATTGCGAATTGCCCCGGCGAGGCGTCCGGACCGATCCTGACCTTAAGTACAATTGAGAATACAACAGTATAAAGGGCCAGCTGAATAAGGGGGTTGAGTACAGACCAGAAAAAACCGAGGACTGATCCCGTGTACCTGTTGCGGATATCCCGGACTGTTAACTCGGACAGCAGTCTTCTGCTTTTTATCAAATTGGCTATCATTGTGTATCGTATTTGGGTTTTTAATTTCCCTGTTATATATTTATAAGGCCGCGAAGTAAAGGTATTTGAAATATAAACGGCAGGGAAAAAATCTTAATGAGGGATTATGGGAAAAAAAGCGGTCGGTAACAGGGACAGGCGCGCATCGGGGAAGGTTCGCTCGGGAAGTCCTGAAGGAGCGGGTGTAACAGCGGCCATGTCCTCTCTGGACTGGATTTGGGCTGGGTTGGCTGGTTCCTTTTTTATTTTGCTTCCATTCGTGGTAAGTACCGCAGGCTATGAGAGCTTTGATGTCCCCAAGAATTCCTTTTTATTTATTTCCGTCGCCTTTCTGGCTCTTTTCGGGCTGTTAAGCGGAAGGCTAAAACTGTTTTCCCCGGTTAATTCCGTTGACCTGCTAATCCTGGGCTCCTTTGGATACCTTGCGGCTCATACCCTTGCCATGGGCAGGATCATCACTTCCTGGCAGGGAGTGATGGGCTTTTTTGCCCTGGTTCTCCTATATTTTATCCTCCGGTCTATTCCCTCCCGGAAATTCCACCAGTACATCTGGATTGGAATTGCGGTGAGCATGAGCCTGAACGCTCTTTTCACGATACTCCAGCAGTTTGAGATGTTTCCCCTGATGGTGGGAAGCGGGAGGGCCGACGCCTCAGACCGCCTGGTTCCGGCCGGTTTTATTGGCGAGGTCAACAGGGGCGGATTCCTCTTTGCCCTGACCCTGATAATGCTTCTCTATTTCCTGTTTTGCGGGCAGGGGTGGAGAAACAGGCTCAGGGCAGCTGCTTTGGTGCCGGCATTGTTTATTCTGTCCGGGCTGGCTTTTACCAGGACCATGACCTCCATTCTGGGATTGGCCGCCTGCCTGGCTCTCTGGCTGATTTTTCACAACTGGTACCTGCTGCGAAAAAAACGTTCACCCCTCAGGAATGTAGTGGTTTTCTGGCTGATCGTCCTGGTGGGGATTACCGGGATCATCGGACTCGGCTACAGGGCCGGAGTTGCCGACCGGATAGAGGGGCTGGCTGATTTTGCAGGCAGGGAAGCATGGATCTACGCTACTTCAGGGAGGACCCCCCTCTTCTTCCTGACCTGGGAGATGATCAAGGAATCACCGGTGACCGGGAATGGGCTGAACAGTTTTCCCGTAGATTTCTTCAAATTCAAGACTGAAACTGAAATCGGGAGAAGTGTCAGGTTAATGCCTCAGCCGGGAGCATTTAAAGAGGTCCACAATGAGTACCTGCAGACCTGGCTGGAACTGGGCCTGCCCGGCCTGGTCCTGCTGCTGCTGCTTTTTTTTGTTCCTTTTTACCATGGGGCCAGGTTCCTGTTCAGGGATATTCCGAAGGAGGACATCTACTGGATCGGGATGCTCCTGCTGGGACTGGTGTTTACGGGGATAACCTGCCTGGCCTTTTTCCCGCTGCACCTGGCCGTCACCGCACCTTATATCTGCCTGCTCATCGCGGGGGTGGTCCGTTTTTCGAGCGGCAAGGGAGACCCTGTTGACAACCAGGGCGGATACCTGCAAAGGCTGGGCCGGAGCAGGGGGCTCAAATATGCCTTTATCGGTATCACGGTCCTGTTTTCAATATGGGCCATGCACGCCGGAATTGTTAAATGGAAGGTGAACAAGCAGGCCGGGATGGCCTCCTATATCATGACCAGGAGCATGAGTGAGCCGTTGAACCAGAGGCAGAAAATGCTGATAGTCGGGGAGGCCCTTCACTTGCTTGATGAAGCGGATGGGAACAACACTCAACTCCCGGAGATTAAGAACCTCAAAGGTACCGGGTACCTCCTTTCGGGCAGATACGAGAATGCGGTGAATAGTTTTCAGGAAGCCATCAGGCTTGCTCCGAGTCCTGAAACCTACGTGAATCTGGCTGCAGCCTACCTCGCGCTCGGGAGGGACAGCGATGCGGTGGAATGCCTGCGGACAGCCGGGGCCTATGATATGGAGAACATGAAGGTAATGCAGCTCATGTGGCACATGTGGAACCAGGGTAATTTCAATCGCCAGCAGAGCCTGCAGCTGATTGAAGACCTTGAAGAAAAAGAGATAATCGGTCCCAGGAGGAAGGCGGGGATGCTCAAGGACCTGCGTGACAGGGGTTTGATCACCAGCCGGGAATATTCAGACATGTCCAGTGGAGAGGGGAGCAGGGAAAGCAGGGACGATGAGAATAGGAATTGACTTCCGCCCTGCCCAGAAAAGGAACTCCAGGAGAAGGGGGCTGGGCAGATACACAGTGGAGCTGGCCAAAGCGATGCTGGAGGCCGCGGGGCCGCAGCATAACCTTATTCTTTACGGCCTCAAGGGGGAAGAGATCCAGGCGGCCGGAAGGTGTGAAGTCCGTGAGCTTTCATATATCCGGAAACCAAGCCGCTTAAACTGGATAAAGGACTGGTTCTCCCTTTCCCGGCAGATCTCCCGTGATGAGCTTGACATATTTCAGGCGACTGAAATCACTGCTATTCCCGGAAGGGCCTCCTGCCCGGTGTCGGCTGTTGTCCATGATTTGATTCCGTACATTTTCTGGGAGGAAACCCGGAAAACGACCCCCCCTGATTTCCGGTGGGCCCTGAAGAGCGCCCGGAGGAAGATTGTTCAGTCTGACCTGGTTATAGCTGATTCAGAACATACCCGGCGGGATATCTGCCGGAACCTTGGGGTGGATAAGCGGAGGGTTGAAGTGGTCTACCTGGGAAGGAGCGAGTCGCTGGAATCCCTCCCCCCTGAGCAGGCCAAACGTGAGCTTGAAGAGACCGGACTGCTTTCCGGCCCGTTTCTTTTTTACGTGGGGGGAAGTGATTACCGGAAGAATGTCAGCCTGCTGATAAGCTTCTACGCCCAGGTCCGGTCGAGAGGCTACGAAGGCAGGCTGGTACTGGGAGGAGAAACCTTTCTCTGGGATATCCCTGAAATTACCCGGCTGAAAAGGCAGGCGGAGGAATTGGGAATTGCGGAAGATATTGTATATCCGGGATTTATCCAGGACCATCTTTTGTCGAGGTATTATGCAGCCTGTGATTTTTTTGTCTTCCCCTCGCTCTATGAAGGGTTTGGCCTGCCTGTGCTGGAAGCCATGCAATGCGGAGCCCCGCTCCTTTTAAGCCGCGCTTCGTCGATACCCGAGGTAGCTGGAGACTCCGCATTTTATTTTGATCCCGGGAGCCTGGAGAGCATGATGGATGCCTTTGAGCTTGCCCGGGGAGCAGCGGATACCGTCGAATCAAATAGAAAAATGGGATTGCTGAGGTCTGAGAGCTTTACCTGGGAGAATGCGGCGAAAAGGATGTTTTCTTTGTATGAGCGCCTGGGGCAGTGAAACGGGCCGGGAGAGGTTTAGAACATTATGAAGCAGTTTTTTGAAAAGGGAACGGTTGGGATAGACGGCAGGTCCCAGTCCGGAAGCGTCAAATGGGGGGGCGCTACCTATGTTTACAACCTGCTCCTTAACATACCTTTTCTGGAGGCTGTTTACGAGACCCGCCCGTCCAACAATTTTCTCTGGAATAACAGAAGGATACCCAGTGAGGCGAAGCGCAGAAAATGGCGGGTCTACCATGCTCCCAATTACACGGCGCCCCTCTGGCTGAATCTTCCCCTGGTTCTCTCGGTTCATGATCTGGCTTACCTGGAACGCAAGGAGTGGTACCCCTACAGTAACGGGCCTTTACGGAGGGCTTTCTACCGGGCTTCAATCAGGCGGGCTGACCGGATCATTGTGCCTTCTTTTTTTACGAGGCGGGAGATGATCAGGAGGTTTCCCGCGGTCGAGAGCCGGATCAGGGTAATCCCCCTGGCTGCGTCCGGCAGTTTCTACCCTGACCCGGAAGCAGCAGCCCGGACATCTATTGAATACAGGCTTCCCGAGAGGTTCCTGCTGCATGTGGGAGATGTCCATCCGAGGCGCAGGCTGGACATCATGTCAAAAGCCGCGGGCGAGGCCGGCCTGCCCCTGGTCCTTGTAGGCAGGGAACTGGTTCCTGTGCCTGAATCATATTATGCGGTGCGGCTGGAAGGGGTTTCGGGAGATGACCTGCGGGGCCTCTACAATGCGGCTGAGGCGCTTCTCTATTTTTCAGAATACGAGGGTTTCGGCCTTCCTGTCCTGGAGGCTATGGCCTGCGGGACCCCGGTTATAGCCGGGGCCAGGGCCAGTGTCCCCGAGGTGTGCGGTGATGCAGCGGTCATGGTTGAAGGTGAAGCTGAAGAGTTTGCGGTGGGGATCATGGAGGCTCTCAATAACCGGGATAAGTATGCCCAACTGGGGCTGGACAGGGCTTCCCGGTTCAGCTGGAAGAAGACTGCTGCAATGACCGTCGAGGTATACAGGGAGCTGGTTTCATGACAACTACCTCAACCGCGTGGCTGGTTATCCCGCGGACCCGACCTGCCTGTTCCCGGTGATTCTCCTCCTCGCCCGGGAAGCCGACTGAAGAAGCCTGATTCCGAAGAGGACTGAAGCCCGGCTGACCCATCCTGCCCGCGGATAGTAGTGCTTTCTGTAGAAAATCTCCATTGCCTGGTAAAAGTGGAGGTTGGCTGACGCCGCAGACCTGGAGGAGCTGACCCGCTTGTAGTGGAGGATTGAAGCCTGAGGCAGGTAAAAAGTCTTCCATCCTGCCTGGAGGCAGCGGTAACAGAAATCGAGGTCTTCCCCGTACATGAAGTAAGCCTCATCCAGGAATCCGATCTCTGCACCGATTATCCTTTTAAACATCAGGAAGGAGCCTGACACTGCTTCAACCTGCCTTGGGCCTCCGTTCCCGGGATCGGCAGGGTGATAGGCCTTGATCCGCCCCCGGGGCTTTATGAAACGCTGCAGGCCGGTGAAATGCAGGAATGCGGAACCGGGGGTTGGGATGTTGCGGCGGGAAGCCTTCTGCTCTGATCCGTCCGGGTTGAGGATACGGCACCCCGCAATTCCGGCATCCGGTGTCTCCAGGAGATGCCTGGCGCAGGCTGCAAGGGCTTCCCGGTTGACTTCAGTGTCTGGATTGAGCAGCAGGCACAGGTCGGAGTCCCTGCTTCTGATTCCCTGGTTACAGGCCCCGGCGAACCCGAGGTTCACGTTGTTGTAAATGAACTCCACCCGGCCATGGATATCCTGCAGTCTCTTCAGCTCGGCTTCTTCTCCGGAATTGTTGTCAACGACGGTGACTGAGATCTGCAGGCCCTCCAGGGAGGCCGGGATGGTGGAAAGGCATCCGGCCAGGTAATCCGAAGACTTGTAATTGACAATTACTATGTGCAGGGTATCGGCAGTTCCTGTAGCCATCATTTCTCCGAGGTTTCTCAAGTTAATCGAAGCCCTATTTCAGCCGGCCCTTAATCCAGTTGCGGTCAAGCATCGGGCGAAGCTCCCCGGGGGAAAGCTTCCTGGACTGCTGGAGTTTTTTCCTTTTTTTCATAATCCCAGGGAAAGCGAGTAAAAAGTCAACCTTGGCCCTGAGGAAGGAAAATAACCTTCCTTTCACTGAAAAATAGAAGAGGGCCGCCAGGTTGAACAGGAGCCTTTCAGGAAGATAGAGCAGCAGCAGGGGCGCGGGCATGTTTTTCCAGAACAGGGTTTCAGAGTTTCTCTGGCCATAGTAGACGTAATTCCGGCTGAAGGTGCCGATACTGTAGTTTACGCGGTGATAGACCTTTGCCTGGGGCACATAGAGGCAGCGGCCGCCCATAAGCCTTGCCCGGAAACCCAGGTCCGCGTCTTCATAGATAAGGAAGAAATCCTCGTCAAAGCCTCCAAGAAGGTTGAGCAGTTCCCGACGGTACAGGGCCGCGGCGGCACAGGCCCCAAAAGTCTCTGCCCCCTGTTCGAAAAGGCCGACAGGCTGCCCGTGGCCTTTTTTGTAGGCTGCCCCGATAACGGTCATCCCGTCACCCGCACTGTCAATCAGCCCGGGAGACTCGGCGAAGATGACGCGGGAGGCCCAGAAATCCCATTCAGGCGTCACCCTGGACATCATGTTCCGCAACCAGTCCGGATCGAGTGTTATGTCGTTATTAAGAATGGCGACCAGCTCAGAAGTGGAATGCCTGATACCGGTGTTGCATGCCGCGGGAAATCCGGAATTGTTGGGAAGCCTGATGAGCTTTATCCCGGGGAAATCTTCTTCCAGTCCCTCCCAGCTCCGGTCCGGGGAGTCGTTGTCTACCACCACGGTTTCTGAAAACAGGACCGACTGGGATCTCAGCGACTGCAGGCATTCCCTGATGGTTTCATTTCCATTGTAGTTTACGATAATAGCAGCAACCGACATCTTCACAACCAGCTATTATTTCAGATGAGCGAGGTTTTAGACAGTGTTCAATCAGGATTTATCATAGCTCGCCCCATCATGAAACCCGGCAGTTTTTCGATCGAATGATCCGGCACGGCCGGCCCCTGGATTCTGAAAAGGTCCGGGAGGGCGCCATGGACGAGATAGACGGCATGGACAGGAGATGTGCAGTTCCCGGGCACTGTTTGTTTCGCTGTCATAAAGGTATAGAATAATAGCCGATACCAGTTGGGGAGCGGCCCGGGTTCCTGCCAGGGCTGATGCCGCGGGGATATTCCCGGCATTCAGCTGTAGCAGTGCCGGGAATATCCGCCCGGAAACGAACTGGAGATGAAGATGGCTTTCTGAAGTGGAAAAGGATGTCAGGCCGGAAGAATGTTCCAGGTCCCGGGTCAGATGAGGATTAGCAGTGAGGCGAAAAAGAAACATCCGGAGAACTCCGCAGCAACAAACGCCTGAAAAGAAGGTTTCCGGAAACAGCAACGGTACATTGCCTGCAGCCCTGGTCATTGGAATGGACCTTTTTATCGGCGCTGTTTCCTACTTCCTGGCCTGGTATCTAAGGATTTCTTTTGAGCTTCCCTTTACGGTAAGCCTCCTTCCCCAGGAAAGCTGGGATGCCGTAGACCATTACTGGATTCTTCTGGCGGTCAGCCAGGTCTTTTTCCTTTATATTTTCAGTTTATATGATGACATTCCGGGCCTGAGCCTTCGTGAAATAATCAATTACACCTTTCTGGCCTGCGCCATCCAGGTTTTTGCGGTCACCTCGATATTCTATTTTACCAACGGGATCTTTCCCCGCTCGGTGCTGGTTCTTTTTGGCGGCATGAATCTTGTGTTCCTGGCTGCCTGGCGATTCTACCTGGTCAGGCTTGCTTCAGGGATTCAGCGTAACGTTCTCCTGGTGGCTGAAACCGTGGAAACAGCTCGGAATGTAATGGAAAAGCTGTTGCAGTATCCGCTGCACAATATCTGTATCAGGGGAATAGTTGTCAACAGGCCGGAAGGGGAGAACTCTTTTATAGCCGGAGTTCCGGTGTTGGGAGGCGTCAAAAGGATCGAGGCCTTTATTGAGGAATACCATGTTGACGAGCTGATGTTTGCCTCGCAAAAGTCGTGGAAGGAACAGTTATTTGAGTCACTCAGCCAGGTCCAGGTTGAAAAAGACCTGCTGATCACCGTGCTTCCCTCCGCCTACGAAATTGCCATAGGGCGCCTGAAACATGTCAATATTCATGACATCCCTCTGCTGGAGCTCCGGAAATCTCCGAATGAACCTTTCGAGAGGGTATTGAAACGGAGTTTCGACATTGTTTTTTCGCTGCTTGTTCTTCTCGGGTCCCTGCCCCTGACCTTAGTGATAAGCCTGGTGATCCGGGTCTTTTCACCGGGCCCTGTTTTTTATTCTCAGGAGAGGGTTGGCAGGGGCAACAGGGCTTTTCGCCTTTATAAATTCAGGACCATGCTTCCGGATGCGGAGAAAGATTCGGGCCCGGTCATGTCTCAGCTTAATGACCCCAGGGTAACCGGTGTGGGAAGGTTTCTGCGGCGCTTCAGGCTTGATGAAATCCCCCAGTTTTTCAATGTATTGAAGGGGGACATGAGCCTGGTCGGGCCGAGGCCTGAACGACCGGTCTTTGTCCGGAAATTCTGCCTGGAGAGGCCTGAATACAATGAAAGGCATAAGATAAAGCCCGGGATAACCGGCCTGGCCCAGATCAGGGCCCATTATGAGACCGGCGCTGAGACCAAGCTGATGTATGATCTTTCATACATTTTCAATTACAGTTTTTCTCTTGATCTTCTGATCATAGTGGAAACCATCCGGGTTATTCTTACCAGGCGGGGAAGCTAGGGAATTGAGGGTAGACCTTCCGACCCTTCAGGTTTCCGGTGCCCCTTTCTGAGACCGGGAATCGACAGCTCCATGACCCGGCCCGCACAGGCGGCAGGCCGGGCGTGGTATCATATGCCCCGTAGTCCCGGCATAAAGCCGGGCGGGCCGGGGATCATCCCCCGATGGATTCTTTGGAATCGGCGACATCCCAGCTTTCTCTCCTCATTATTTCGTTGATGCAGCGGCAGTGGGCCGGCATCCTGCAGAGCGGGCGGCAGGGGTGTGGTTGAGGGATTTAAGCTGCTGATTTACAGCATGTTAATCCCATAATTAAAAAAGACAGCAAATGGAAAATATCAGAAATATTGCCATAATCGCCCACGTAGACCATGGGAAGACCACCCTGGTGGACAGGATCCTGCACCAGGTGAAGATGTTCCGGGAGAACCAGCATGTGGATGACCTGATCCTTGATTCCAATGACCTGGAACGGGAGCGGGGCATCACCATTCTCTCCAAGAACCTGTCGGTCCGTTACCGGGACTGCAAGATCAATATCATTGATACCCCGGGGCATTCCGATTTCGGGGGCGAAGTAGAGCGGGTCCTGAACATGGCGGACGGGGTGTTGCTGCTGGTGGATGCCTTTGAGGGGCCGATGCCCCAGACCAGGTTTGTACTGCAGAAGGCCCTGGAACTGGACCTGAAGCCGATTGTGGTCATCAACAAGGTGGACAAGCCCCACTGTGACCCGGACCGGACCCACGAGGCCGTGTTCGAGCTGATGTACAGCCTTGATGCCTCCGAGGAGCAGCTTGACTTCCCTACCATCTACGGTTCTTCCAAGGACGGATGGATGTCGGCTGACTGGAAGGAGCCTGCGACGGATGTGAGCTACCTTCTTGACCAGATTCTTGAGCATATTCCTGCTCCGAAGACTGAAAAGGGAAACCTGCAGCTGCAGATAAGCTCCCTCGACTACTCCTCCTACCTGGGCCGGATCGCCGTGGGAAGGATCACCCGCGGCTCGATCGAGGCCGGACAGCAGGTTTCCGTGGTAAAAAGGGACGGAAGCATTTTGAAGTCCACTATCAAGGAGCTGTACCTTTTTGAAGGGCTCAGCAAGGAGAAGATCAAGCGGCGGGCCGTGGAGGCTGGTGAAATCTGTGCTCTGCTCGGGCCGGAGAATTTTGATATCGGGGATACCATTGCCGACATCGAGAATCCCGAGGCGCTGAAGCGGATCACCGTGGATGAGCCGACCATGAGCATGCTCTTCACCATCAACAACTCCCCGTTTTTTGGCAGGGACGGGATCTACGTGACTTCCCGCCACCTGCGGGAGAGGCTGTTTCTGGAGGTTGAGAAGAACCTGGCCCTGAGGGTCGAGGAGACAGACTCTCCTGAGAGGCTCCTGGTATACGGGCGGGGGATCCTGCATCTCTCGGTCCTGGTGGAGACCATGCGACGGGAAGGGTATGAAATGCAGCTGGGCCAGCCCGAGGTGATCAGAAAAAATATCAACGGCGTGATGCATGAGCCGGTGGAAGCGCTGACTGTGCAGGTCCCGGAAGCCTTCATGGGCAAGGTGATTGAGCTTGTCAACCAGCGGCGCGGTGAAATGGCGAACATGGAGACCAGGGGTGACCGGGTGGTGATGGATTTCCGAATCCCCTCCCGCGGCATGATCGGACTGACCAGCCCGCTCCTGACTGCCACTGAGGGGGAAGCCGTGGTCGCGCATCGCCTGGATGGGTTTGTCCCCTGGAAAGGGGACCTGCAGCGCCAGAGGAACGGTGCGCTGATCGCCATGGAATCGGGCACAGCGGTAACCTATTCCCTGGACAAGCTGCAGGACCGGGGACGTTTTTTCATTGATCCGGGCGAAACTGTCTACACTGGAATGGTTATTGGCGAAAACAACCGCCAGGGAGATATCCTGGTTAATGTCACCAAGACAAAGAAGCAGTCCAATGTCAGGGCGGCCAGTGCGGACATCAAGTCCTCGATTACCCCGGCGGTCAAGTTTTCCCTGGAGGAGTGCATGGAATATATCCGGGGGGATGAATACGTGGAGGTTACGCCCAAAGCCATCAGGATGAGGAAGGTCCTGCTGGATGAAAACGACCGGAAGCGGTCCGAAAAGCAGGCCCAGAAAAGCGCCTCCTGATCATATCCATCATCATTTTCCTGTTGGTCCAGGTATAGCCAGCCGGTTTTCCCTCTGCCAGGGCGATATAGCAGGTGCTTCCTCCACTAACCGCAAAGCGGAACCGGTGTGCCATATCACCGCCCCTGATCCGGGCCAGCTTCAGGATTTC
>CAZOGT010000054.1:0-12996 GCA_964579015.1 uncultured Acidobacteriota bacterium
CCATGGCAAAACGGTATGCAGCTTGTCGCCGGAAAGCTCCACGAACCTGCCGATACCCCCAATCTCGATAAAGCAGAGAACAGTGACCAGCAGCCCTCCAAAAAGAAGCCCCGCTCCCTGGATAAGGTCCGACCAGACCACGGCTTTCAGCCCGCCGTACACAGTATAGGCTCCGGCGATGATGCCGATCAGCCAGATGCCCGTCACCAGGTTCAAGCCGAAAATCGACCTCAGGGCCAGCGCCCCGGAGTAAAGGACCACGCTGAGGGATACAAAGACATAGAAAAAAACCATGAAGACGGCCATGACCAGCCGGGCAGTCCCGTCATAACGGTATTCCAGGTACTGCGGCATGGTGTAGATGCCGAGGCTCAGGAACTTGGGAAGGAACACAAAGGCAATGATGATCAGGGTCAGGGCCGACATCCATTCAAAGCTGGCAATCGCCAGGCCAAGTCCAAAACCCTGCCCTGACATGCCTATGAAATGCTCCGAAGATATGTTGGAGGCAATCAACGAAAACCCGATCAGCCACCAGGAAAGCCCCCTTCCAGCCAGGAAATAACTTTCCGGATCAGACTTTTTGCCCCTTGAAGCCCATAATGAAACACCGATGACCAGGGAGATGAAGCCGATGAACGTGAAGATATCAAGTACGCTGAATGCCATGCCTTTTGCCACTCCTCAGACCGAAAAATCAGGTCCACCATTTTGAAACAAACTCAACAGACATTATCCCATCCTTCATTCATCGTCAAGAGAAATGCCTGTACAGGAGTTATCCCATTTTTCGCGGGTGAAAAGGATTTCAAATCGGGGTCGGAATCGGGGTTGAAAAATTGATTCTCCGGCCCTGCTCCATGGCGGCCCTGCGCTGCTTCTTTAACGCGTTAGCGCAAGAATTTCACTGATCTTCACCGGCCGGTTCTCCATGAACGATTTCTTCGCCGCCAGGCCGATTGCAACTGACTTCAACCCGTCTTCAGCAGTAACCGGCATTTCCGTTCCGTTCCTTATTGCCCCGACAAAGGCCTTCATTTCATTGGCATATGCCGTGGCGTAGCGGTCCATGAAAAAATCGAGAGGCAGTGACTTGTGAATTCCCGCGGAATTGTATAGCTGGTTCTGGTTATGCAGATTATTCTCAACCCTGACCATTCCCCCGGACCCGAAGACCTCCAGCCTCTGGTCATAACCATAGGAAGCCTTGCGGCTGTCATCAATGACACCCATGGCGCCATTTTCAAATACCAGGGTAATCACCGCGGTGTCGATATCTCCGGCTTCACCGATCATCCTGTCCACCAGGGCCCCTCCCCGAGCATATACCTCAACCACTTCAGACCCGGTTATGTACCTGGCCATATCAAAATCATGAATGGCCATGTCGAGAAACAGGCCGCCGGAGACCGCAATGTAGTCCAGGGGCGGAGGAGCCGGGTCACGGCTCGTGATCCGCAGGATATGGACATCTCCGACTTCGCCGCCGGCCACCATTTCCCTCGCCTTGATGAAGTCAGAATCAAAACGGCGGTTGTATCCAACCATCAGCTTCACCCGGTTTTCGCCGGCTTCCTCCATCAGGTTTCGGATCACACCAAGATCATGGTCAAGCGGCTTTTCACAGAAAATATGTTTCCCCGACCTGGCGCCCGCTTTTACGTATCGGGCATGGGTATCGGTGGGAGAGCAGATTACCAGGGCATCCAGATCTTCAGTTTCGAGAAGCTCCTCGAAGCTCCCCGGAACCGAGGGAATACCAAGACGGGCCGCCAGCGCTTCAGCTTCCCCGCGGTTGGGGTCAGTAACAGCAACCACTTCCGCCCCGGGGACCCTGAGACAGAGAGCCTCGCAGTGGACCTTGCCGATTCTTCCGGCACCGACAACACCTAATCGTAAATCTTCCATCAATTTTTCCTCCTGCTCAGGGCTGTTATCCGTCTCATCAAACCAGGCTACAATCCCAGAGACCTCAAATATTCCCTGTTATTTGCCGCGCAAACCTTCGGCGAGCCCATTCCGGGCAGCACATCCTGTTCGACTACTATCCAGCCGTCATACCCGCGGGCCTTCAGTTCGCCGGCTATGGAATGAAAATCCACGCACCCCCGGCCAAGTTCACAGAATACTCCGGCTCTGACCGACTGGAAATAATCCCTCTGCTGTTCCGCGGATTCAAGGGCAATCAGCTGATCGCAGTCCTTGAAATGAACGTGCCAAATCCGGTCGTAGTGGTGCCTCAACCCCACCAGGGGGTCTCCGCCCCCGAATCGGAAATGCCCGGTGTCGAATACCAGCCCCAGCAATTCAGGATCAGTCAATTCCAGGAACCTGGCGACTTCTTCCGGGGTTTCCACGTAGCCCCCGCAATGATGATGAAAAGCGGTACGCAGCCCGGTGCTTCTTCTTACCTCCTCAGCCACGGCCTCGGCGCCGTCGGCGAAAATCCTCCAGGAAACTTCATCGAGTCCCATTTCCGGGGTGACCCGCCCGGCGTTCAGGGTCCGTTCAGGCACGCTTCCGTTATTGTCAGCCAGCACCAGCAGGGCATTCTCATATCCAGCCCCGGCCATCAATTCCGCGGTTCTTACCGCGTCCCTGATCCCCTCGGAGTGCGCGGCGGGATCAGCCAGGGCCGCAGGAACAAAAGCGCCGAGCAGTTCCAGACCCCTCTCCTCCAGTTCCGGCCGGAGCGCAGCGGGGTCCGTGGGCATGAACCCCCAGTCACCAAGTTCCGTTCCGGCGTACCCGGTCTCCTTCAGTTCATCCAGTACCTGTGCAAAGCCAGCGGATTCCCCCTCCAGCCCAAACTCCAGGATGCCCCAGGAACAGGGGGCATTGGCAATCTTTATCATTCATTCCTCCTGCCGGCCTGCCTGACCCGCCGGTCCATTCAACGTTTTTCTCCAGCCGCCTGCCGCGGCAGTGAACCAACCCGCGCTAATAATCCCTGGCCTTCCTGATTTCTCCCAGCATTTCCAGGGAAGCTTTCCTCACCTTCTCACTCTCCGAAACCTGGGCCACCCCGCATCTCCACCACGACTCGTACCCGTTGGTCATGGTCTTGGGGAGCACCTTGATGTCAAGGAGGGTTGAACGGTCCTGCTTTCGTGCGTCCTCCACCGCCTCCCGGAGCTCCCTGATTGTCTTCACCCTGTAACTCTTTACCCCGTATGCCGCGGCATTAGCGGCAAAATCAATCAGCATCAGGCCCCCGTCCGTCTGCCCGGTTTTCGGGTCGCGGTACCTGAATTCGGAATTAAAACTCTCCATTCCAAGGCTCATCTGCAGGTTGTTGATGCAGCCGAAGGAATTGTTGTCAAAGAGGAGGATATTGATCTTCCGCCCCTCCTGCAGGGAGGTGATCAGCTCGGAATGGAGCATCATGTAGGAGCCGTCCCCCACAAATGAATATACTTCCCTCCCCGGCTCGGCGATCTTGGCTCCCAGCGCCCCGCAAACTTCATACCCCATGCAGGAATATCCGTATTCCATGTTATAGGTATCCCTGGACCGCGCATTCCACATCCGCTGCATGCATCCGGGCAGGCTTCCCGAGGAACCCACCACAATGGCATCATCGTCCAGCAGCAAATTCAGTTCCGCCAAAACCCGCGTCTGGGTCAGCTTCGTACCGAGTTTTTCTGAGTATTCCGGCAGGAATTCCTCCAGGTGCCCAGGCACTTCCGGGACAAAATCACTTCCGGTGTATTCCAGGGAATGCAGCCTTTCCAACTCGGCCGTCCATTTTTTTCCGGCTTCCTTCACTTCATCCCTGTAAGCGGATCGGTAATGAGCCTGTTTCACCGTATAATTCAGAACTTCCAGGCCTGTCCGGGCATCGGCCTGAACCATCACGGAATCCATCTTGCCAGCATCAAACCTACTGATATTGATCGAGAGAAATTCCACGTCCTTGTTCTGAAAAAGCGATTTTGAGGCTGTGGTGAAATCCGAAAGCCGGGTACCGACCCCGATTACCAGGTCTGCCTCCCTGGCAATCAGGTTGGCAGCCAGGTTTCCGGTTGTACCAATACCGCCCAGGTTCAGGGGATGCCCTGCCTCGACCGCGCTTTTCCCGGCCTGGGTCTCGGCAAAGGGGATATTGAAATCCTCGGCAAACGCGGCCAGGGCGTCCCCCGCGCCGGAATAGCGTACGCCTCCCCCGCAGACCAGGAGCGGCTTTTTCTTGCGCCTGATCAGCTCTGAAGCCTCCCTGGCCATCTCCGGTGTGGGCCCGGTCCTTTCAATTCGATGGACCCTCTCCGCCAGAAAATAGTCAGGAAAATCATAGACTTCACCCTGTACATCCTGGGGCAGGCATATGGCCACGGCCCCGGTGCCGGAGGGGCTGGCCAGGACCCGCATGGCATTGATCATGGCGGTCATCACCTGCTCGGGGCGGTTGACCCGGTCCCAGTACCTGCATACAGGCTTATAGGCGTCATTGGTGGTGATGTTGTAGTCATGCGGCTGTTCAATCTGCTGGAGTACCGGGTCCGGCTGCCGGGCAGCATAGGAATCTCCCGGGAATAAAAGCAACGGAATCCGGTTTACCGTGGCCGTGGCCGCGGCTGTGATCATGTTGGCCGCACCCGGCCCGATCGACGATGTGCAGGCAAAAATCTGCCTCCGCAGCTTCTGCTTGGCAAAACCAATGGCAGCATGGGCCATCCCCTGCTCATTACGACCGGGAATCAGCAGAAAATCTCCGGGATTCTCCTGGAGAGCCTGGCCCAGTCCCAGCACGTTGCCATGGCCGAACAGGGTAAACACCCCACGGACGAACTTGGTTCTCTCCCCGTCGATTTCAATATACTGGTTATGTAAAAATTCAACTATTGCCTGTGCCGTGGTAAGCCGTTTTCTGCCCATTAAAAACATCCTCCTCTGTCCAGGTTCCGGCAGTCTTCCCCCTGCCTTTGCCCGGACTCCTAATAACCCCCTTTTTCCTCGATAAACGCGGAAACCTCCTCGAAAGTAGGATTAAAGTTGGCGCAGCCGTGCCTGGTCACCAGGATTGCCCCGCATGCGTTTCCGAGCCGGCATGACCTGTACCAGTCCCACTCGGCCAGGTAGCCGTAAATGAATCCGGCGGCAAAGGCATCTCCGGCGCCGAGTACGTTAACCACTTCAACCGGAAAACCCGGGACATCGATAACTTCTCCATCGGCTGTGTAGATTGTAGAGCCCTTTACCCCCCTCTTGACTACCAGGGCTTCCAGCCCTATGTCGAGTATTTCGCTGATGGCGCTGTCAATATCCCCCCCGATCTCCGGGGCTGAAATCTGCTGGTTCCTGATCCTGATCTGCCCCGGGTCCTTGAGAATGTTAGCCAGGATCTCCTCCTCGGTACCGATCGCCATGTCGCATTACTGAAGGAAAGCCCGGGTGGTAACCCCGTAAGCCCGGGGATCATGCCACTGGTCAGCCCTGAAATCAAGGTCGAGCAGCAGCGGGGTATAGTTTCTGAAAGCCTCTTCCGCCGCGTAAAAGGCGGCGCTCCTGGACGGTTCAATATTAAGTGCCGTGGCAGATACCTCCAGCAGCCCGCTCCCGGCTATCGGCACCCGGTCCACGTCATCGATATTGACCTGGGAATCAGCACAGTTGTCACGGTAATAGACCAGGGGAAAATTGTCCGGAGGCTCTATCCCCAAAATAACCGCACTGGTCCGGTACCCTTTTTTCGTGGCAATAAATTTGGTTTCAACATCTTCATCCCTGAGGAACTTAAGCAGAAATTCCCCCACCTGGTCATCCCCCACTCCTGAAACCAGTGCGGAACGCAGCCCCAGCCGCCTGGTTCCAACCGCGATGTTCAGGGGAGAACCCCCGACAAAGGCCCCGAATTCCCTGATATCCACGAAGGGGGCGCCGATGTTGTTGGAATAGAGGTCTATGGAGGACCTTCCGTAGGTGATCACGTCGTACTCATAGTTGTCAGCCATGTTGCCGTCCAGTCCGGTCAGATTGACCAGGTGCAGGCCGTTATTCCCGCTCATTTGTTCATGTCCAGGGTTACCAGGGGCACTCTCGGGTCAAGGCCCTCCCAGGAATTGTAGATCCATTTGTGGTCCGGATCATCGGTATTCGCCAGGGCCTGGTCGCTTCCGGCCAAGAAATTGAGGTAATAGACATTGTACCCGTGCCCGGCCGCTACCGGATGGTACCCCCTGGGCACCAGTACCACGTCGTTGTTCCGGGCCAGGTTCAGCTCATCAAGCTCACCGTCCCCGGTGTAGACCCTCTGGATCGCAAAGCCCTGCGGCTTGTCCATCTTGTAAAAATAGGTTTCCTCCAGGCAGGCTTCCACCAGGTTTCCTTCCCGGTCCTCCTGCCTGAGATCATGCTTGTGGGAGGGAAAGGAACTCCAGTTTCCGGAAGGCGTGTATACCTCGACACAGACCAGGCGCCCGCATTCAGCCCCCGGGGGAAGGATGCTGTTGATCTGCCGGGTGGCATTGTCCCCGCCGCGGATTTCGATTCCCATCCGGTTCACGTCTTCCGGGGTGATCATCCTCGCCGGGAAATCACCCTCTGCAGGGCACCATCCGCAGGCTATGTCAAGAACCGGGCTCTCCGCCCTGAGGGAAAATTCCGTGCCGGGAGGAAGATAGACTGCATGCGGAAGACCGCTGAACACATCTTTCCTTCCCCTTTCGGTCCGCCATTTTCCCCGGGAGGATTTCATCGAAAAAGAGCCGCCCATCAGGACAAAGGCATATTCAGAATCGCCAGTGTCCCCGCTCCAGGCCTCGCCCTTTTCCATGGTCCTTCCCGAAAAACTGAGGCTCTGCCAGCCGGCTTTCTCCGGGGTCACTTCCTGGTATACCCCTTTCCTGACATCCATGGATTTAACCAGCAAATTATTCATGACTATCAACCTTATATAACGTTAATATTAAAGCATTTTATCCGATTCTTTTCCAGGGCGGTCTAGCTCATCCAGTCCTGTTTATCTTCAGGGTTCCACTTGGCAGTGACCTTCTTCATCCTGGTCCAGAACTCGATTCCCGGCTCTCCGGTCAGGTCTCCCGCCCCGAACTTGGAAGAATTCCAGCCGCCAAAGGAAAACGGCTCCCTGGGCACCGGGACCCCGATGTTGATTCCGCACATCCCGGCGCTCAGCCCGTTAACCGCCTCCTGGGCCGTGCGCCCGCTCTGGGTAAAAATGGCAGCGGCGTTTCCGTAAGGTGAAAAGTTCTCTATTTTCAGGGCCTCTTCAAGGGTGTCGGCTTTAAGCAATTCGAGGGTCGGCCCGAACA
This sequence comes from uncultured Acidobacteriota bacterium, assembly GCA_964579015.1. Classification (GTDB taxonomy): domain Bacteria; phylum Acidobacteriota; class UBA6911; order RPQK01; family JAPXNP01. The sequence continues at coordinate 7,269 of CAZOGT010000054.1, forward strand.
CCTCCTCGTCAGACATCCTGCCTCCTCTGCGGTAGTCGATCACTGAAGGGCCGAAGGCGTATCCCTGGTAACCCTCCTCCGGCTTGAAATTCCGTCCGTCCACCAGGATTTCAGCCCCGCCCTCTTCCGCTTCTTCCAGGTAATCCTCAAGTTTCCGGATAGCCTGTGGAGAAATAATCGGAGGCAAATCCTTTCCCGGGACCATCTTCCTCGCATTTTCACAGATCCTGTCAACGACATGGTCCACTTTACCAACGCAGATCAAAACCGATGCGGCCATGCAACGCTGTCCGGACATCCCTGTCACCGATGCCAGGATGTCATGTGCCGACATTTCAGGATGGGCGTCGGGAACCACCACCAGGTGGTTCTTGGCTCCTCCCAGGGCCAGCACCCTCTTGAGGTTCATGGCGCAGCGGCGATAGACGCTCCTGGCAACCGCAGTGGACCCCACAAAGGAAACAGCCTGGATCTCAGGATGGTCACAGATTGCCTCCACGATTTCCCTGCCTCCGTTCACCACATTGAAAATCCCGTCGGGAAGGCCGGCTTCTTTCCAGAGTTCAGCCATCCTGGAGGCGGAGACCGGGGTAATTTCAGATGGTTTGAGGATCATGGCATTTCCGAGCGCGACAGCATTCGGCACTGACCAGTGAGGAACCATCAGGGGAAAGTTGAAAGGGGTCACGGCAGCGGTTATACCCAACGGCATTCTCTCAGTCCGGCAGGTAACGCCCCTGCTCACTTCCTGGCTCCTGCCGGATACCAGTTGGGGAATGGAGCAGGCGAACTCAGTCAGTTCAATCGACTTGTCAATCCCGGCATACGCCTCGGCCATCGACTTTCCATTTTCAGTGTGGTTGATTTCAGCCAGCCTGTCCCGGTTGTCAATGAGCAGCTGACGGTAGTTATACAGTACGGCTGACCGGGCCCTGGCGGTCATGCCGGCCCATTCAGGAAGAGCCCTGCGGGCGGCTGAAACGGCTTCGTTGAGATCAAACACTCCAGACATGGGGACGGTCCCGATCCTGGTTCCGTCAAGGGGCGACATTATGTCGATACGGCTGGAACCGCTTTCCACAAAACTCCCGCCGATGTAATTATTGATTTGCCCAAATTTCATATCCTTCCCGTCCATGGTTTATTCTTCGATTTTAGCAGTAAAAAGCGCCGCGGGAGCGCAGGTTTTTCCCAAGGAACCAAGCATCTCGCATTTTTCCGCGACAAACCCCGCCAGGTCACGGATGTATCCCTTTCCGGGAATGAGGGGATCGAAACCCTCCGGGTTGTCCCGGAAAAACTCCCGGTGCCGCCTCGCCCAGATCAGGCGCATGTCAGTGGCTATATTGACCTTGCAGACACCCCGTCTAATAGCTTCCCTTATCTCCCCGTCCGGGACTCCGGAAGCTTTCAGGGGAATTTTTCCTCCGGCCCTGTTGATCCTTTCAACCTCCATGGCGGGCACAGCCGAAGCCCCGTGCAGGACCAGGGGAAATCCGGGCATTTTCTCTTGCATCCTCTCCAGGATACCCATCTCCAGCCTCCCGGCTCCAGCGAACTTGTAGGCCCCGTGACTGGTGCCCACAGCCACGGCCAGGCTGTCGCAGCCGGTTCGCTCCACGAATTCCACCGCTTTATCCGGGTCCGTGTACCGGGCCATTCTTTCCGACACGGAAATATCATCCTCGACTCCCCCCAGGACTCCCAGTTCCGCCTCCACCGACACGCCCATGGAATGGGCTGTTTCCACGATCTCCCTGGTAATGGAAACATTGGCTTCGAAATCCTCATGGGAAGCGTCGATCATCACCGATGAATAGAACCCGCTGTCTATTCCGGAGAGGCAGTGCCGAACATCCCCGTGATCCAGGTGGACCGCGAACTCCACGTCAGGATAAACCATGGCCGCCCCCCTGATCATCCCTTCCAGCACCCAGGGATAAATATACCTGCGGGCCGCCGGGGTAATGGCCACCAGTATCGGGGCATTGGATGCAGCAGCGCCCTCAAAGACCCCCATCACCTGCTCGGCGTTGAAGACATTGAAGGCGGCAACCCCGAACCTTCCATAGGCCCTGTTCAACAATTCGATTGATTCCATCTCTAAAAATAGTACCTGATTTATACCCGGAGAACAGGAAAGGCAGGCATTCCCGGTCTTGCCGGCTGCCTGCCGTTTCAATCCATTGCCAGGTCTCCAGGGATCCCGGGCCCCCTTCAGCTAGAAAACCGGTGGATTATAACTGAATTCATGCTCACCGGAAAGGATCCCGAGAACAACTGTATCGCCTTCCTGGCGGGGCCTGTAATTCTCGAGGTCCTCAAGCGGCTGCCCATGGAGTCTCACCTCGCTGACCCGTGTCCTGGGAAGCCTGACCGTGGCATGGGTATTTGGAGGGATAACCACCTGCAGTTTAAACCCGTCTTCGGTAATCTCCCATCCCGACTCTATTCTTCCATACATCGAGTCGAGTTCCGCGCGGGCATGGGTAAGGCCTCCTCCGGGTTCAGGGCTGATCAGGATATGCTTGAAGCCCGGCTCATCAGGGTCAGGCCGGATTCCGGCCACCACCCCGTAGAGCCAGGAGCCGATGGCCCCGTAAGCGTAATGGTTGAAGGAATTCATCCCCGCATTCTGAAACGTGCCGTCAGGTTTGATTCCGTCCCAGCGTTCCCAGATCGTGGTAGCCCCCATTTTTACCGGGTAGAGCCACGAAGGGTAAGTCTCCTGGTTGAGGAGGTCGTAGGCGGTCCCGGTCTTGCCGTTGTCGCTAAGGACATGGCAGAGGTAGGGCGTGCCCAGGAATCCCGTGGTGATGTGATTGTTGAAAGACCTGATGTCCGCAACCAGCCGGTCGGCGGCCTGGGCCCTGAGCCCCCTGGGAAGCAGCCCGAATTCCAGGGCAATGGTGTAGGCGGTCTGGGTGTTGGAGGCCATCCTCCCGTTTTCTGTAACATATTCGTTGACGAAAGCCTGCTGGATCCGTTTCCAGAGGGAGGCATACTGCTCGGCCTCATTCACTTTCCCCAGCACCCTGCAGGTTTTTTCCATCAGGCTGGTGGAATAGGCATAAAAGGCCGTGGCCAGCATATCCTTGTCAGTGGTTGCTCCGGGATAATCGGAGCGGTCAGTGGCATAGGCCAGCCAGTCTCCGTAGTGGGTCCCGTTGGTCCAGAGGTAGGAATCTCCGGCCTGCTCTTTCATGTATCCCACCCAGGCGGCCATGGATTCATACTGCTGTTCCAGGATTCTTCTGTCCCCGTAGCGGACATACATGGTCCAGGGTATGATCACCGCAGCGTCAGCCCATCCGGTAGCTGAAAATCCCCGCAGGACGTTGGGCACTACGTGCGGGACCTGTCCGTCATCAGTCTGGTCGGCAGCCACGTCCCCCAGCCACTTGGTAAAAAAGGAGGCGGCATTGAAATTGAAAGAGGCGGTCTCAGCAAAGACCTGGGCATCCCCGGTCCAGCCCAGCCTCTCATCCCTCTGCGGGCAATCAGTAGGCACGTCCAGGAAATTTCCCTTCTGGCCCCAGATGATATTCTGCTGGAGCTGGTTTACCAGGGGGTGAGAGCACTCAAAACTGCCGGTCGGCTCCATGTCGGAATGGATAACCACCCCGGTAAAGCTGTCGAGGGTCAGTTCCCCGGGGTACCCGTCCACGGCCAGGTAACGGAAGCCCTGGAAGGTGAAGACGGGCTCGTAGACCTCCTCGCCTCCCCCCTTAAGGGTATACTCCAATTTCTGGTCAGCGGCCCGAAGATTCTCTGTATAAAAATTTCCATCTTTATCAAGAACTTCAGCGTGCTTTATTACCACTTTGGTTCCAGTTTCTCCCGAGACCTTCATCCTGATCCTGCCCACCATGTTCTGGCCCATGTCCAGCACGGTATCACCCTCCGGGGTTTCCAGGATTTCGATCGGCCTGATCTCTTCGATCCTGCGAATGGGGGGCCCTTCCGAGGCGATCAGTTTCCCGCCGCTATCAGCGCCCAAACGGACCGGGAGCCAGTCCCCGTCATCATACCCGGGGGTGCTCCAGCCCTCTTTTTCCAGGCGGGCATCATAGGTTTCTCCATTGTAAATATCTGAAGCCAGAATTGCGCCGGTAGAGGCTTTCCATTCAGTGTCGGACTTGATGATTTCCGTGCTCCCGTTTCCATAGGTGACTTCCAGCTGGCAGAGCAGCCCAAGGTGGTCTCCGTAGGCGTTGCGGTTCCCGCGGAAGGCTATGAAGCCCCGGTACCAGCCGTCACCCAGGCGGACTCCGATGGCATTTGCCCCGTTCCGCAGAAGGCCGGTTACATCGTAAACCTGGTACTGGAGCCGATGGTTGTACGAAGTCCACCCGGGAGCCAGGACTTCGTCTCCAACAACAGAGCCATTGATTTCGGCCTCGTAAAGACCACGGCTGGTGATGTAGAGCCGCGCCCTGACAGGGTCTCTGTCCAGCTCGAACTCCCGCCGCAGCATGGGGCTCGGTTCTGACCGGGTTATATCTTCCTCTCGGGTGGACTCGATCCAGGAGGCCTTCCAGTCGGCGGGATCGAGCAGCCCCATCTCCCACCAGGCCGGCTCACTCCATTCCGAAGCCGATCCGTCGACCCAGATCCTGACCTTCCAGTGGTACCGCTGCCTGGATTCGAGTTTTTGCCCCTGGTACCTGACATGGATCGACTGGTCCGAGATCACCTTTCCGGAATCCCAGGCCGGCGCCCGGCTGCCGTCCAGGCCTTCCCTGTCTGAAGCGACAATGACCTGGTATGCCTCCTGCATCACTCCTTCAGCGGACGTTTCAATCTGCCAGCTGAGCCTCGGGTGAGACGCGTCAATTCCCATGGGGTTTACCTTGTATTCACATAAAAGGTTTACGGCCCTGGCATCGCCGGCACCGGAGGACTGGGCCATCGCCGCAGGCAGGACAAGCTGTATCAAGAGAAAAAAACGAAGGTTGTTTTTAAGAAATCGGGTAAACATGGAATACCTCTCCCGGAAAGATGTTTCTGGTTATCTTGCTTTCCTCCAATTCTCTCTCTAAACCAGGCGGCAATCAACATGGTTTTCTGGAATTCCGCCATTGGAATCAGATAAGATATCCCGGAATCAGCCGGTATTAACCAGCAATCATCATATAAACAATGGATTCCAACTCACCAGACCTTCAGCAAAGGAGCTTCCGTGGAACATCCTGACATCCCCCCATACATGAAAGAGGACAAATTTGCCGAATTGACCGGAATAGAACTGGTGCCGGATAAGGATGGAAAGCCTGCCGCCAGGCTGAAGATCACCGAAAAACACCTTAACGGCCTGAAAACAGCCCAGGGAGGATCCATTTTTACGCTGGCCGACTATGCCTTTGCCCTGGCCTGCAACAGTGACGGGCGGATTTCAGTGGCATTGAACCTCTCCGTCAACTTCATCAACGCCGCCAGGCTGGGAGACGTGCTGGCCACCAGGGTTACGGAACTCTCCCGAAGACGCGTGATCTCGGTCTACGAAATAACGGTCGTCAACCAGGATGAAGAAGTGATTGCCCGCTTCACGGCCACCGCCTACAAGGTCGGAGACAGATAATTGACGATTGTGGCATAAGCATCTTGCTTATGTTCGTTCCTGGTGACGATTGTGGCATAAGCATCTTGCTTATGTTCGTTTCTGGTGACGATCGTGGCATAAGCATCTTGCTTATGAATTTGCCATTCTCCATTAGAAATTGGCATT
>CAZOGT010000055.1:0-12995 GCA_964579015.1 uncultured Acidobacteriota bacterium
ATCCTGAAAATGATTACCGTTGATGTCTATTTTTTCAGGGCCCTGTACCAGGCTCTCCGCCAGGTTCCGGAGGCTATGGAACTGAGGAAAATCGAAAAACTCAACAGCCGGAGGTCGGATAAGAAAATCGGATCCATCCTGGATAATTTCTATAAGTCGGCCCCGATACAAGTCTATTTCAGCCGGGAGGAAATCCTGGAAAAACACCGGGACGCGAGATGAAGAAGATTTCAGCCGCACTGATAGCCTGTAACGAAGAGGAGAAAATCGGCAGGGCGCTGAAGAGCCTGCAAAAAATTGCTGACGAAATAATTGTGGTCGATTCCGGCAGCACTGACAGAACACCTGAAATCTGTGTTGAGCATGGAGGCAAACTAATCCGGAAGGAATGGCAGGGTTACCGCAGACAGAAACAGCTGGCTGTCGACCTCAGCGGACATGAATGGGTTTTAAGCCTGGATGCTGATGAAGAGATATCGACTGAGCTGGAAGATGAGATCCTGAAATGGAAAAGCACCTCCCCCGAAGACATTGATGGTTACTTCCTCCCCCGCATGACCTTTTTCATGGGCAGGTGGATCAGACATACGACCTGGTATCCCGATTACCAGCTCCGGCTCTTTCGGAAGAACAGGGGACAATGGGAAGGCCTCAACATCCACGAAAGCTTCCGCACCAAAGGCAAAACAGCCTCCATGAAAGGCCACATTCTGCATTACACCTATTCAGGAATTTCCGAATACCTGGTTCAGCTTGAACATTTTTCAGCCCTGGCGGCCGAAGACTATCTGGCAAGGGGAAAGAAATCAGGTCTCCCGAGGCTGATATTCTCACCTCCCCTGGTTTTCCTGAAAAACTTTGTCCTCAAGGCCGGCTTCCTGGATGGAATGGCCGGTTTTGTAGTTTCATGCCTTGCAGCTGTCTCCATGTTCTTCAAATTGCTTAAAACCGAAGAACTGAGAGGCAAAAACCGGTAAAGTTGTCAGGCATGCCTCCGGGGCAGGCAGATCAGGGATTACGCCAATAATGAAAATTCTCTATGTTGATACAGAAAACTTCTGGAGGGGAGGACAGGAACAGCTTTTCAGCCTGATTACCGGAATGGAACAGGCCGGAAATGAAATAATCCTTGCCTCACCCGGGTCCTCTCCCCTCAGTGAAAGGGTCGCCCGTCTCGGCATCAGGACTGTCGATTTCGACCAGAGAATTGAAATTTCATTATTGGCTTTCCTGAGGCTTTACACCCTGATAAAGCAAAATACTCCTGATATCGTCCACTTTAATACTCCCTCGCCGGTTCTGCCGGGTGGACTTGCCGCCAGAATTGTCTCCTCCTCTGGAAAAAACAGGATTGTTACAGTCTGCTCCCGCCGGGTAAATTTTCCGTTGAAGTTCAGGATCAGCCGCCTTAAGTACAACTACCTTGTAGACCGGGTTCTTACGGTTTCTGAGAGTATCAGGCAAACCCTGCTTAAGAGCGGGGTCAGGCCATCCCTGGTGGAAACAGTCTATGAAGGCATCGATCCAAAATGGATTGACTCCCAGGAGTCTGCTGATCTCCCGTTCACCAGGGAAAACCTCATTGTCGGAACCGTTGCCCACCTGAGTGAGGAGAAAGGGCATATCGATATCCTGAAGGCTGTTTCCATGATCAGGGGTAAATGCCCGGAGGCGACCTATGTATTTATTGGGGAAGGCCCGATGAGAGAGCGACTGGAGGAATATGCCGGGATGCTCGGAATATCAGATATTGTTGCATTTACAGGTTTCCGCGAAGACAGTGAAGCCCTGATGAAGCACTTTGACATCTTCTGCCTCCCCTCCCTGTCGGAGGGGCTGAGCTCCGCCATCATGTCCGCCATGGCCTGCAGCCTTCCGGTGCTCTCCACCAATGTCGGAGGAATTCCCGAGCTGGTGATCCATGAGAAAACAGGCCTCCTGACCGAGCCTTCCTCCCCTCAGCAGCTCGCTTCATCGCTATTCCGACTGTTGACCTCCCCCGGGGAAAGGACTAAATTCGGGAAGGCAGGCAGGAAAATTGTTGAATGCCGTTTCACCGTCAGGCGGAAACTGGAGAGCACTCAATCTCATTATAAACTGTTGCTGTCCCATAACAGAAAACCCGGGACAGGATGCAAATTACTGTCCGGAGCAGAAAATGGTAAAAGATAAAAATCCCAGGCACCTGCTGGCGAAAAATAAGAAAGCCTTTCATGACTACGACATCATTGAGCGCTTCGAGGCAGGAATTGTCCTGCAGGGGACAGAGGTCAAGTCAGTCCGTGACCACCAGGTCAACCTGAAGGAAAGCTATGCCCGGGTAGCACAACAGGAAGTCTGGCTCGTAGACTGCCATATCAGCCCCTATGCCTTCGGAAACATTCAGAATCATGAACCCCTTCGGCCCAGGAAACTGCTGCTCCACAAGAAAGAAATTGCGAAACTGGACGAAGAGATCACCCGGGGAGGGCTTACAGTCGTGCCCCTCAGCATGTACCTGAAGGAGGGGAAAGTAAAGGTTGAAATCGCCCTGGCCAAAGGAAGAAAACTATATGACAAGAGGGAAAAGTCCAGGCGAAAAACTATTGACCGGGATATCGAGATTGCCCTTAAGACGAGATAAAATCAGGTTATGAACACTAAAGTGATTACTGAGGGTTGGGATTCCATTGATACCGATCTTTTGATCTACCCTGTAAATGAAAAAACCCCAGGCGAAGAAGAACCTGGTTCAGACAACTCGAATTTTCTTGAAAAACTGGCGGCTGAGCTGCAAGAAAGCGGGGAGTGGAAGCCCTCCAGAGGAAGCTCGCTTCTGCTTATACATCCCCTTGGCTGCAAGGCTAAAAGAGTTGGCCTGATCGGCCTGGGGCCCGCTGGAGCTGAGTTTGACCGGGGATCCTTCCGCACGGCTGTCATGAACCTTGTCCGCTCCCTGCAGTCAGTACCGCTCAAAAGGATTACAGCACACATCAGCCGCTTCGCTGACCAGGAAACAGCAGGGAGGATGCTGTGCGAAGGGATATTCCTGGGAGCGTTTGATCCGGGTGTTCACAAATCTTCGAGGGTTTCACCCGGCCCCCTTGAGAAATTAGCCCTGGTTTCCTCCCTGAAAAAAAAAGAAACTGACCGGATTCTAAGGGAGTCCGAAATCATCTCCAGTGCCGTCAACCTAGCCAGGGAATTGTCGAATGAGCCGGGCAACCTTCTATATCCCGAAGCTTTCATCACCAGGACCCGTGAAGCCGCCTCAGGAACCGGACTCGAGATCAGGGTTCTGGAAGAGCCTGAACTGAGAGAAAAAGGATTCGGATGCCTGCTTGCCGTGGCGAAAGGGAGCTGCAGAAAGCCCTGCCTTTGCATGATTGAACATAATCCCGGAGGGGACCAGTCTGAGCCTCCTATTGTCCTGGTCGGCAAAGGAGTGACTTTTGACAGCGGAGGCATATCCATTAAACCCTCGGCATCAATGGAGGAAATGCGTGCTGATAAGTCGGGCGCCTGCAGTGTTCTCGGAACGCTCCTGGCCGTCTCCAAGCTGAATCTCAAGGCCAGGGTCCTCGGAATTATGCCGCTGGTTGAAAACCTTCCCGGAGGTAACGCCCAAAGACCCGGAGATGTGGTCAGGGCCTATAACGGGACTACGGTCGAGGTCATTAACACTGATGCCGAAGGAAGGCTCATCCTGGCTGATGCCATGTCCTGGGCCGTGGAACAATTCCGTCCCAGCGCCCTGGTTGACATAGCCACCCTGACCGGAGCCTGCGCAGTAGCCCTGGGGCATCACCGGGCCGGACTGTTCAGCAATGACGAACTCCTCTGTACCCGGCTCTTTGCCGCAGCCGAAACCGGCGGCGAAAAACTGTGGCGGCTTCCCCTGGACGAAGAGTACAGGGAATCACTGGAGAGCAGAATAGCCGACATTAAGAACTGTGGAGACAGATGGGGAGGGGCCATTACCGCAGCCAAATTTCTCCAGTCGTTTGTCGGAGAGACCCCCTGGTGCCACATCGACATGGCCGGAACGGACTTCTTCCAGTCCGGGATAAATAAGGGCACTCCCCCGGGATTTGGGGTAAGGACAATGGTGGAGTTTGTCAGATTGAACAGCGGCCGGAATCCCCGGGGGGGCGGAAAAGCGGATCCCGGAAAAATAAATTGATGTCGTTAAGAATGTTTACTCCGCCATTGCAGCCGATCCTCATGAAAGGCCGGCGGTTAACTGATGGAAAGGGTTTGTGATGTCGGATATTCAACCTTTCAGGGGGATCAGGCCCAGGCCTGAACTGGTTCAACGGGTGGCTTCTCCTCCCTACGATGTCCTCAATTCAAGGGAGGCGAAGGAACTCGTAAAGAATAATCCATACAGCTACCTCCGGGTGGTAAAAGCCGAGGTGAATTTCGACGATGATATTGACCCGCACTCTGAAGAAGTTTACCGGAAAGGTGCTGAGGTCCTGCAAGGCTTTATCAGGGAGGGTGTATTGGTCCAGGATATGTTTCCCTGCTTCTATATCTATGAGATAACCATGGAAAGCCATACTCAACGGGGCCTGATGTTTGGGGCGGGAATTGAAGAATATGAAACAGGCCTCATCAAAAAACATGAGTTCACCAGGCCGGACAAGGAGGGTGACCGGGCCCATCATATCGAGACCCTCAATGCGAATACCGGGCCTGTCATGCTCTCCTACCATGCGAATGAAAAAATCGACAGGCTCCTCGAATTCATTTGCGCCTCATCAGACCCGGAATATGATTTCACGGCTGATGACGGGATAAGGCATGTCATCCGGGTGGTTTCCGGCCCGGGAGATGTGAAGCGAATCCAGGAAAACTTCAAGAACATTGATGCATTGTATATTGCCGACGGGCATCATCGGAGCGCTGCCGCGGCACGGGTAAGGGAGGCAAAAATCAAACAGAACAGCTCCCATGGCGGGGATGAGCCGTACAATTATTTTCTGGCCGTTGCCTTTCCCGACAACCAGCAGAAGATCCTCGGCTATTTCAGGGCCGTAAAGGACCTGGCCGGACTTTCACGGGATGAGTTTATCGATAGAATCTCCCTGAACTTTGACATTTCCGAAACCACGGACCCGACCCCTCGGAGGCCCCGCCATTTCACCATGAGGCTGGACGGAAAATGGTACAGCCTGACCGCAAGAAAGGGGTCATTTCCAGACGAAGACCCGGTAGAGAGCCTGGATGTCTCCATTCTCCAAAAAAACCTGCTGGAACCTATACTTAAACTCTCTGACATCAGGACAAATGAAAGAATTGATTTCATTGGCGGAATCCGCGGAACAGGGGAACTGGTTAAACGATGCAATGAAGACATGAGTGTCGCCTTTGCCCTGTATCCTACCAGTATCAGCGAACTGATGGCGGTTGCGGACAGCGGTGCGGTAATGCCTCCCAAATCCACCTGGTTTGAGCCGAAACTCAGGTCCGGAATTGTGACCCGGAGCCTCCAGGATGATTGCCATGTCCCGAAAGTCCACAACTAAACCGGTATCCCTGAGGAATTTGAGGGAGGGGAACCGCTTGCCTGAGGAGTAGACATTAATCAGAGGAGGGAAACATGTCGACATCAGTATTGGTAGCCACCGAAAAACCCTTCGCCCCCGCAGCAGTCAGGAAAATTTGTGAAATCAGCGAAGAAGCTGGTTACAGCCTCAAATTACTTGAAAAATATTCCAGCTCAAAAGAACTCCAGGAGGCTGTCAGGGAAGCAGATGCACTGATAATCCGGAGCGACAGGGTTACTGCTGAAATCCTTGCAGCCGCCAGGAAACTCAAGGTTGTTGTCAGGGCCGGTTCGGGTTACGACAACGTGGATTGCGATGCGGCTTCCGCACGCAACATCATTGTGATGAACACTCCCGGTCAAAATTCAAATGGCGTTGCGGAACTGGCCTTTGGGTTGATGATCAGTCTTGCCAGGAGCCTTTATCAGGGAAAAGCGGGAACGGAACTCAGGGGTAAAAGAATCGGAATCCACGGCTACGGGAACGTCGGCAGATACATGGTTAAGATTGCCAATGGCTTTGGCATGGAGATTGAGGCTCACGGGAGATCTCTTTCCCCTGGGCAGGTTCTTCCGGACGGGGCCGTGGCGTCCCGCAGCGTTGATGAATTGTACCGCGCCTGTGACTACGTATCCCTCCACCTCCCTTTGAATGAAACGACTCAACGGCTGATCACGTTTGAAATGATGTCAATAATGAAACCTTGCGCCACACTGATCAACACCGCAAGAAAAGAAATCATGGAGGAGGAGGGGCTCTTGAAAATGATGGCTGAGAGGCCTGATTTCAAGTATGCCTCGGATATTGCGCCTGAATGTAAAGACGAAATGCTCAAGCAGTCTCCGGACAGGTGTTTTTTCACAGCGAAAAAGATGGGGGCGCAGACCTCGGAAGCCAACATCAACGCCGGGGTCGCTGCTGTCCGGCAGGTCATCAATTACCTGGAAACAGGTGACAGGTCGTTCCAGGTGAATTAATCACAAATCATATCTCAGGATTTGTTGATTTGTTCCTTCAGTTCTTCAATTTCACTGGTCAGCTGCCTGACGGATTTTACCAGCTCCGGATACTTGTGCATCAGCAGGTAATTCTTCTTCCAGAGCCCGGAATCCATTTCAGGAGTTCCCGATAACACGGAGTTATCCTTCACCGACCTGGCAACCCCGGTCTGGGCGGTGAACACTGACCCGTCCCCGATGGTAATGTGGCCCGCTATTCCGACCTGCCCGGCCAGAACATTGTGATTTCCCATTCTGACGCTGCCGGCCAGCCCGGTCTGGGCGGCCAGGACATTGTGCTCCCCTACGGTAGTGCCATGCCCTATCTGCACCAGGTTATCCAGCTTGGTGCCCTTTCCGACCCGGCTCTCTCCCAGGGTGGAGCGGTCCACGCAGCTGTTGGCGCCGATTTCAACGTCATCCTCCAAAACAACTATCCCCGACTGGACGATCTTGTAATAGCTCCTGTCACCCCGGGGAGCGAAACCGAAACCGTCCGCCCCGATGACCGCCCCATTCTGCAGTATTACCCGGTGTCCGATGCGGCAGTACTCCCTGACCACAGAATTGGAATGAGCCACAAAGTCATCCCCGATAACCACACCCGGGTAGATGGTTACATTGGGGTGGATAACAGCCCGGTCGCCTATAACCACTCCCTCACCGATAGAGGCATGGGCCCCGATTGAACAGCCTTCCCCTATTTGTGCTGATTCAGCTATCCAGGCAGTAGGATGAATTCCCGGTATAACCTCCGGGGGCTGATAAAAAAGCTCAATCGCCCGGGCAAAGGAAAGATATGGATTATCAGACACAAGGGAGGGTACCGCTACCTCAGGCGCATCCGGGGAGAGGATTATCGCCCCGGCCCTGCTCCCCTTGAGCTTTGTCACATACCTGGGATTGGATAAAAAACTCAGGTCCTCCGGACCGGCTTCCTCCAGGCCGGACAGCCCGTTTATCGGCACCTCGCCCCTACCCCTGAGCTCCAGTTCAAGTTTATCGGCAATTTCTTTCAATAGCATGGCAGGTTTCCTTTTTTATTAATAAAATGATAACTTAATCCAGTCACTGATTCAGAGATTTCCCGCCAGCCGGATTTAAATATAGATAGGGAAAGATGTCAGAAGGTAAGATAGCCGCCAGGGCTGCCGGAAAAGTCAGCCTAGCAGTAATGGCCAGCCGGATTCTGGGGCTGGTCAGGGACCAGTTCTTTGCCGGGCTGTTCGGGGCCGGCCTCTATAACGACGCCTGGCTGGTTGCCATGCGCATCCCCAACATGCTCAGGGACCTTTTCGCCGAGGGCGCCCTCAGTGCCGCGTTTGTTCCCACTTTTACCAGGGTCCTGAAAGGGGAGGGGAGAAAAGAAGCGTTTTACCTGGCCAACCTGGTAACCGGAAGCCTGATGGTACTGCTCGGCGTCCTGACACTCTGCCTCTTCTTCTTCTCTGACTTTTTTGTAACCATCCTGGCCGCAGGTTTTTCAGAAGTCGAGGGGAAGGTAGAAGTCACCTCGACTCTCCTTAAAATTGTATCCCCCTTCCTGCTGCTGCTGGCCATGGCTTCTGTGGCGGCAGGCATGCTCAATACCCTCGATCATTTCTTCATCCCGGCCCTGGCACCGGCTATCTATAACGTATCACTGATCCTGGCCGCCATCTTCCTGGTTCCCCGCTTCGCAGAGACAGGGATCACCCCGATTTACGCCATGGGATGGGGAGCCCTCGCCGGGGGCATGCTGCAGTACGGAATCCTGATCTATGTACTCAGAAAGGAAGGGTATAAACCCCGCTTGCGGCTGAGTCTGGACCACCCCGGAATCAGGAAGATAGGCCGCCTTATCGGCCCTGCCATTATCGGGGTAAGCGCCGTCCAGCTTAGTGTCCTTATCAATACCCAGATTGCTTCATTCCTGGACGAAAACGGTCCTGTTTCCTGGCTGAGCTATGCGTTCAGAATCTTCTACCTGCCGATCGGACTCTTCGGGGTCGCGGTCGGCGTCGTCAACCTCAGGGATGTTTCAGTACATGCCGCTGCCGGAAAAATGGATGACCTGAAGGAAACCGTGGCCAACTCATTCAAGATGGTGGGATTCATGGCTATTCCCTCCACGGTCGGGCTGCTGATCCTGGCCCGGCCGATTGTTGACGTGCTGTTTGAAAGAGGGGGGTTCACTGCCTCTGATACCCTTTTCACCTCCTATGCCGTGATGGGCTATGCAGTCGGGCTGGTGGCCTACAGCGCCAACAAGGTATTTGTTCCCACCTATTACGCGCTCGGGGACACCAGGACCCCGGTTAAAATCTCGCTGCTGGCCGTGGCCGGCAATATCTTTATGTGCATCCTCCTGGTACTGGTCCTTCCCGGAGAGATCCGATTTGTCGGCCTTGCTCTCGGCACCTCGTTTTCCGCGCTCCTGAACAGCTCACTCCTGGTACTGGGACTTCTCCGGAGGCTCGGAGATTTTTCGGCACACGGAGTGCCGGATGCCCTCGGTCGGATTGTTCTGGCCTCCCTCGTAATGGGCGTCACTGTCTTTTTCCTCCAGCAATGGGTCAATCGGCAAATGGGTGACATGGGCCTCCTCGATGAGATCTGGACCCTTGCCGCCGTGGTGGGCGCCGGCATGGCAGTCTTCTTCACCGGCGCCTGGGTGATGCGCATCAGGGAGCTGACCTACATCCTGCCCAGGAGGTAGAAACAGGTACGGGACACCTGGTGCTGGTAATATGTTCCTGGAGATATTGGTTCCCTTACCTGGATCCTTTGGGCCGGACGAAAAACATGAGACCTGACAACCATGACCTCCAGGATCATGTCCTGGATGCCTTTATCGATTTTCTTGGCGTTGAAAGAGGGCTTGCTCCCAATACGATTGAAGCCTATTACCTTGATACCAGGGAATTCCTCCGGTTCCTTGCTGACCGGAGAACTGATTACAGAAAGGTTGACAGAGACCGGATCAACGAATTTCTCCAGTACCTCTACAGCGATAAATCCCCCAGGTCGGTGAGCAGGAAAATGGTTACTCTACGAACTTTCTACAGGTTTTTGATACAGGATGGCTACGTTGAACATGATCCAACGGAAACACTGGAAGCGCCCAGGAACTGGCAGACTCTTCCCCGCTATCTCAACCAGGAGGAAGTAGAGTCGCTCCTGGAGCAGCCGGACACCGAAAAAACCCTGGGCCTGCGGGACCGGACCATGCTGGAGGTGCTCTACGCCACCGGCCTGCGGGTTACCGAACTGGTCAGTATCAGGGAGGCAGACCTGGACCTGAAGGTCGGGGTGATAACCACCATGGGCAAGGGAAGCAAGGAAAGATTCGTCCCGCTCGGGGACACGGCTAAAAACTTCATCAGGCTCTACCGGGAAAAGGCCTTCCCGGTTTTGAAAAAGAAGAACCCTTCCATCCCCTATCTTTTCATTTCCCAGAAAGGAACTCCCCTCAGCAGGCAGCATTTCTGGCTGCTGATAAAAAAATACGGAAAACAGGCCGGAATCAAGAGCTCCCTCAGTCCCCATGTGCTCCGGCACAGTTTTGCCACCCATCTCCTGGAAAACGGAGCGGACCTGCGGTCAGTCCAGATGATGCTCGGGCATTCCAGCATTTCAACGACCCAGATCTACACCCATGTCACCCGGGAAAGGCTGAAGAAGATTTATGATCAATTCCATCCGCTGAGCTGAAACCGGAGTTCCCGGCTGCTCCTGATTTCTCCGGTTTCCCCGGCCCCGGACTTTAACTCACTCCCGTTAACTGCGACAATTAATAATCGTGGCCAGAGAAATAAAACACTTTATTTATTATTTTCTACTCTTGCCGCTGCTGGCGATTCTCCCCCCCAGGCTTCGCAGGATTCTGATTCAGAGGCTGATTTTCAGGTTCAACCTGAAATTCGACTATCCCGCCAGGAAACATCTTGTAATGGAAAATATGCGAAAGGTCTTCCCTGAAGATCCCGAACTGGGATGGAAGGCCGAGCTGAACCTGGCCTACGATATCCTCCAGGACAGTGCAACCTACAAATTCCGTTTTCCCCGGTTATGCGGCTGGCGCCAGTCGATCAGGCTTGAGGGTAAAGCCCACCTGGAACAGGCCCTGGAGAACGGAAAGGGCGCCCTCCTTCTCACCGGCCATAGCGGGGCCTTTGTGTCATCCGTCTGGGGACACGGATTCCACGGAATCCAGGCCAGCCTGCTTACCAATGATTCTCCTTCCAGTGATGATTTCAGCCGGGCCTACCGGTTGTTTGCCCGCCTGGTTATCAGCACGATCGAGAAATCCTGCCTCCGCCCGGTCGTGACCTTTCCCCTCGGCGGAGACAAATCAAAGGCAATCACCGCTTCCAGGAAAATAAAATCACTGCTGCAGGCCAACGAACCGGTAATTGCGGCCCTGGATGTGCCGCCCAACCTGACATCCTCAAGGGAACAGGTTGATTTTTTGGGCAGAACATGCCTGATGCCTTCGGGGATTATCCGGATCGCTAAAAAAACCGGTTCCCCGGTAGTTGTCTACAGCGCACCCTGGGACCGTCCCTTTTCCCACGATTGCACCATAAAATTTGCTGGAACCCTTTCCCTTGATGCCCCTCTCAAGGAAGATATCCGGAAATGCTCTGCAGCCATTGAACAAATAATCAGAACAAACCCCGAACAATGGGCGCACTGGGATGCGTTCCAGCATTTCCTCATTGATGCTCCCGGCACAATTGAGACCACCGGCACCAACGCTCCCCCTGCCGGTTCCGGGGCTCCCGAGGAGTCAAAAATCACTTGATCTCCATATTTAAAAAAAGAAAAGAAGCACCTCTCCTGGAGGCTTCCCTCTCCTTTAATCTTGAGCCGACTTTCCGCTGCAACCTGAAATGCGCCACCTGCCCCCGGAACTCGGCTGAGGGAGAACATCTTGACATGACGGAAGAAGTCTTTTCCCGGATCTGCAGGGAACTGGATTTCGCCCGCAGCGTTGACTTCACCGGTTGGGGAGAGCCCCTTCTCCACCCCCGGATAACCTCCATGATCAAAACGGTGTCCGAGAGGGGTTTACCGGCCTCAATGACAACCAATGGGACCCTTCTTTCCCCCGAAATGGTCTCAGGCCTTATCAGGTCCGGCCTTCGGAAAATGGCTGTCTCAATAGACGGGATGCGGCCTCGTACCTATGAAATGATTCGCAAAGGAGCACTTTACAGCCGGGTGAGCGAGCATATCAAATCAGCGGTCTGCCAGGTAAAAAAAGAATCATCTCCGCTGGAACTGAGCCTGGCTTTCACTATCCAGAAACATAACCTCGAAGACCTTGAACTGATCGTTCCCTGGATGAAAGAACACGGAATGACAGAACTGCACCTCAAACACCTGAATGTCCTCTCCAGTCCCTTTGACTGGAACAACAGCCTCCTCAGCCAGGACCGCCTGAATAAACCAGCCCAGCTCAGGAAAACAGAGGCTGATATCGAAAAAATCAGGGACGAAATGAAGAGGGAAGGAATGCTGTTCAACTTCTATTCTCAACTGCCCCTGTCCGGAAGCCTGCAGGCCCGGGATAATTGCCTGGCTGATCCACTCAATTCAGTCTATATTTCATTCGACGGAAAGGTTTCTCCCTGCTGCCATCTCGGGCACAGGGTAACCAGGTATTTTGAAGACAGTCTCTATGATGCAGTTGATTATGCGGCAGGGAATATTATGGAAGCATCACTCCGGCATATCCGGCAAACCTCGGGATACCAGGCTTTCCTCGGCAGCTTCCGGAACGGTTCTCCCCCCGAACTCTGCAGAACCTGTTACCTGCTCTACGGGAAATAGCCGGCCGCTTTTTCCAGCGAACCTCAAAAAAAATCAGGCCGGATCAACATGAATGAAGGGCCTGTTAACGTCTCCCAGCCTCTCCACGGCATCCTGTACGTCCATGCCGATGTCGTGGGCCCTGGAAAACTGGAGGCTGCCGTCCAGCTCAACGTGAATTTCAATATGGACTGTATTGCCTACATAGTGGGCCAGGATCAGGTTGATTCCCTCCACCCCTTCAACCTTCATCACCACATCTGAAATCTTCCGGATCATCTCTTCCGGGGGAGCCTTGCCCACCAGGAAATCTATATTTTCTTTACCCAGGGTAAAGGCGGAAAAAAGGATGAATCCTGAAATAATGATGGCTGCAACTCCCTCCAGCCAAAACACCTGCTGCCAGGTCCCGGCCACCCCCATCAATGCTATCCCGGAAATGAGCACGTCATTGCGGGAGTCCACAGCCGTAGCTTTCAGACCCGGACTCCTGAAACTCCTGGAAACAGCAAAAAAATAGACAGTCATGAATGCCTTGACGGCTATTGTTGCTAAAAGAATGCCCACGACCCACGGAATATGGGCCACTTCCCGGTAGTTAATGATGGCCCCTATACCGGACCGGAGGACCTCAAAGCCGAGGATTCCGGTAAAGATTGCAACCACTATG
>CAZOGT010000056.1:0-12786 GCA_964579015.1 uncultured Acidobacteriota bacterium
CAACCAGAGAATTCTGCGGCTGTAAAAACCGAACGCCCTCCGGCTTGGGTGCCTCTATGGAAAGATAAGACAGGATGGCTCTCCCGGCTAGAATTCCGGAAGCTCCGGTTCTTGATGAATGATAAATTGATATAACACCTTACATAAGCCGTAAAAAACCCTGATTGCTTACTTCCTCCCTGGATCAGAATCTTCGAAGGCATACTTATACCTTTAAAAGTAAAGACTTGTCAAGGCTTACCTTTGATAATGTATACTGGATTCCGCTATAAGTTCGACTTGCGAAGCTACGCTTTGATAAAATATGCGCTCATTCGGCAAAGGGTGTAAAATCGGGGTGTAAAATTTCAACGCTCAGGTGACCGGAGCCCGGCATAATTATAAAAGAGGTTAAACTATTATGAAAAAAGGAATTCATCCAGAGTATAAAACAAGAAAGGTTTCCTGCGCATGCGGTGCAGAGTGGGAGACCAGGACTACTTTAGGTTCCGACCTTAGACTCGACATCTGTTCAAGCTGCCATCCATTCTTTACAGGCAAGCAGAAGTTTGTTGACACAGCCGGAAGAGTCGAGCGATTCCAGAGAAAATATGGAAAACTTGTCTGAATCTCTGTATCCCCTGAGCCGTCTCTCCACAACATTTTTCCTGTAAAATTCAATGCTTGAAAAACTCAAGGCTGTCGAGGCCAGGTATGATGAGATCTCCAGACAGCTCGGCGATCCCGAAATAATCGCGGATCATGAGCGGCTGCAGAAGGTGGCACGCGCCCACTCAGAGCTGGAAGAGATCGTGGATGCCTATCATCTCCATCAGGAGACTCTTAAAAACCTGGAAAACACCAGGAGCCTCCTGGAAGGGGAAAAGGATGCGGAGATGGCCGAAATGGCCAGGGAGGAGCTGTCTCGGCTTGAGAAGCAACTCCAGCGCTCAGAAGAAAACCTGCGCAGCCTCCTGATACCCAGGGATCCTAATGACGAACGGAATGTAATTCTTGAAATCAGGGCTGGCACCGGCGGAGACGAGGCCACACTGTTTGCCCAGGAGATCTTCAGGATGTATTCCCGTTATGCGGAAACCCAAAAATGGAAAACGGAAATCATCTCCTCCAACTACTCCGGGGTGGGAGGACTCAAGGAGATCGTTGCCTCTATCAGCGGCCACCATGTCTACTCGCGCCTTCGCTGGGAAAGCGGGGTGCAGCGGGTCCAGAGAGTTCCTGACACTGAAACCCAGGGGCGGGTTCATACGTCCGCTGTAACCGTCGCAGTCCTTCCCGAGGTTGATGATGTTGACATCAAGATCAGCCCTGAAGAAATCAGGGTCGACACTTATTGCTCTTCCGGTCCCGGGGGACAGTCAGTCAACACCACCTATTCAGCTATTCGGATAACCCACCTTCCAACCGGCGAGGTAGTGACCTGCCAGGATGAAAAATCCCAGATTAAAAATAAGGCGAAAGCCATGAAAGTGCTCCGTTCCCGACTCTACGAAAGAGCCCTGCGGGAACAGCAGAATGAAATCGCACAAAACCGGAAGTCAATGGTGGGATCAGGAGACCGAAGCGAAAAGATTCGGACTTATAACTTTCCCCAGAACCGGGTGACCGACCATCGGATTGGCCTGACTCTGCACCGGCTCGATTCAATCCTCGAGGGAGACCTTGAAGAAATCATCGATTCCCTGATCGAACACTACCAGACAGAAGCTTTGAAAGAAACGAGCTCCGATTAATCACTTCTCTCCCTCCTGTGTCGGCAGACAGCCGGCAATAATTGAGGGCGGAAAGCCTGAGCTTGAACCATCATGAAAAAAGGCCTTACGATCAGGGAAGCCTTGCTGTGGGGCGCTGAACAGCTCATTGCTACAGGAAACAGCCATCCCCGTATGGATTCCGAAACTCTCCTGGCCCTGGCTTTATCCCTGGACCGGGCCGCACTTTTTGCCCGTCCCGAATCCACGCTCACAGGCAGGCAGTTCAATATTTTTGAATCGTGGATCAAACTGCGCAAAAATCATTATCCCATCCAGTATATCCGGGGTTTCCAGGAATTTTACGGAAGGAATTTTCGGGTCGGCCCCGGTATTCTGATCCCCCGCCCCGAGACTGAACTGGTGGTTGATACCTGCCTTGATCTCTGCCGTTCCATCAGCAAAAGCCCGGGCCCTGTCAGGATCCTTGATATCGGCACGGGAAGCGGCTGCATAGCCATTTCTCTCGCAGCCGAAAACCCAGACCTCCAGGTAGCTGCCACCGACCTCCACTACCCGGCCGTCAAGGCGGCATCCCTCAACGCGGCGGCACTTCTTCAGGCCCCTTCGGGAATAGACCTCTTTGTTTCCGATCTCGGCAACTGCCTGCCGCTTTCTCTCCGTTTTGATTTCATCGTTTCCAACCCCCCCTATGTCGGATGGAAAGACATTGAGGCCGTCGATCCTTCGGTCAGGCGGCATGAGCCCGGATCTGCCGTTTTCAGCGGAGAAACCGGATTCGAGATTTTCCAGAGAATTTTTTCTGAGATGCCAGACAGAATCAGCCCTGGCGGCTTCCTTGTGCTTGAAATCGGAGCCGGGCAGAATGAATCTCTGAAAAGCATGGCTCGAGAGCATGGCTGGAAAACGGAAGCCATCCATCCTGACCTGGCCGGGATTCCCAGGTGCATGGTGTTTTCACCGGACCGGTGACCAGGCCCCCGTTTCCGGACGGCCCAACCCGGATCTCCGCATTTTCCGCCCGGCTTGACCCAGCCATTTCCACGGAGGGCCGGCGGGGGCCTCTGAAAACAGGGCAGCTGCTCTTCATCAGGCAAAGACCGCCCGGAAATCAATACCTCCGGCCAGGGCCTTCTATCCGCAGTATCTTGTCCACCACTGTCATGTCCCAGGTAGGAATCCGAAGTACAGCCAGCCTGAAAAAGTAGTTTCCGGGAGGAATCCTGAAAGAACCATTATATAGAATACCCCTCCCGTCATTCATGATCTGGTTCCGGGTAAGTTTGACACTGAAAACCCCCCTGAGCCGCAACACTTCCTCTCCGTTTTCATCGCTCAGCAACCCAACATACCCAAACTGCGTATCAATATTCCCTTTCTCGTCAAGGGGTATGGTGAACGGGCTTATCTTGATCCGGAATGGCACTGAAGCGATGTCTCCATCCAGGGAGGCTTTTCTCAGGTCAACATCCACCCCGAAATCCCGAAAGGAAGAGATCCGGCCAGTTGCAGGGGGAAGGGCCGAACTGTCAAACAGCGCTTCGACAAACTGTTTTTTGGCCTGGACCAGATCGGGAAGATTCCGGTAGATACCCCTGATCTGGTAATCCTCCTTGCCGTCTCCGGCGAATCTGAGGTATATGTCACGGTCACTTTTTCCTCTTCCGCTCAGGTCAGAATAATACCCTACCGTATACAGATTCCCGAACACTTCTTCATTGATCTGGGCCATGACGTCATCAAAATCCAGGATCGCTTCAAAGCCCCCGAAATGCCGTCCCCCGGTGGCCAGGGAAAGCGTTGCGTAAGCCTCTCGTTGACGATCCTGTACTGACCGAACCTCTTCATTCTCGTTTTCGGCAGGCGCCGAGTACATAAAGGAGACTGACGGAATCCATACCGTATAGAAAACCGCCTCACTTTCCCTGGCCTGGGAAACCGTAGCCGCACTCCTCCGGACCTCATCATCCAGGCCGTCCGAAAGCAGAATGACGACCTTCCGGTCGCCTGGCTGGGACATCCGGTCCATCTCGGCAAGAAGCTGGGAAGAAGACTGGTAGATAGATGTTTGCCCTTTATGGCGGTCAGCCTTGGCAAAGGCATCCAGCACTTTCGCGCTGTCATCCGTAAAATCCTGAAACACCATCAACTGGTCAGTAAAGCCGAAAACGCCAACCCGCACAGAATTCTGGATATTCTCGAAAAATCTGCGGGCTGCCAAAATTTCCTCGCTCCTGGTTGCAAGGGTGCTGCCGCTGACATCCAGCAGGAATGCCACCCAGGTGGTGCCGGTTCCCTGTTCAACGCTCCTCGGGGATTCAAAAATGCTTATTTCCTGTTTCCGCCCATTCTCAGTAACCGCAAAATCACCGGGTTCCAGGCTGTTGATGAAGTCTCCATCAAGGTTCCTGACCGAGAAGCGGAGGGTAACAAGGTTGACATCAACTGCGAATCTTGTCTGGGCCGCCGGTTCTGAGGCGGCGAGGGCCGGAAGTGTTTGTAAAATAATCCAGCCGCCGGCAAAACAGAGCAGGGCTGAAATCAGCTTTATTCGCATGTTCCTCAGTGTCTGGCTCTTATCAGGTTCAGGAATTCGTTCCTGGATCTCTGGTCTTTCCTGAAGTATCCGAGCATTGATGAAGTCACCATTGTGGCATTCTGCTTCTCCACCCCTCTCATCATAACGCAAAGATGGGAACACTCAAGCACCACTGCCACGCCTTTAGGATCAATTACTTCCTGGATTGTTTCAGCTATCTGCTGGGTCAGCCTCTCCTGAACCTGCAGCCTCCGGGCAAATACATCGACCATCCGGGGAATCTTGCTGAGGCCGATAACCCTGCCTTTCGGCAGGTATCCGACATGGGCCTTGCCGAAAAACGGCAGCAGGTGATGCTCACAGAGGCTGTAAACGTCAATATCCCTGACTATAACCATTTCATCGTAATCAACCGTGAAAAGGGCTCCATTGAGAACCTCTCCGACATCCTCTTTGTATCCCCTGGTCAGGTATCGGTAGGCCTTGTCAAAACGGGAGGGGGTATCCAGCAGTCCTTCCCTGCAGGGGTCCTCTCCCATCGCCTTCAAGATTTCTCGTACATGTTTTTCCATTTCCCTGCTCCGGTGATTTTTACTGCCGGGTAATTCCGGTTGACTGGTCTTTCAGCAAATCCGGCTTAATTGAAGCCCCGGCCCTGTTGCTGGGGCAACCTCCCGGGCGGCACAAGCTGGAGACTATTGATCAGCCGCCTGCTTCAGTGTCCGGTCCAGGTCT
Source organism: uncultured Acidobacteriota bacterium (assembly GCA_964579015.1). Lineage (GTDB taxonomy): Bacteria > Acidobacteriota > UBA6911 > RPQK01 > JAPXNP01. The sequence goes on from CAZOGT010000056.1 coordinate 4,987, forward strand.
TCAAGGGTCTCAATGAACCGCCTCCGATACTCGGCCGCAAAGGGATTCTCCCTGGACATGTCTTCGAACAGCTGGCTGGTGTCCTGCTGCACGGTCTTGACCAGCCTGTAGAACGTATCCGGCCCGGGAGTCGAAATCGCCTTGACGCCCCATCCAAGATCTTTCATCGCCTGGGCAATAAGATGAAAAATTGCCTGGGTCTGGGCAATCTGCCGATCATGTTCTTCGGGAGTAGCCTCTACTACGACCAGATCCAGCGACTGGAGGAAGGATATCACCTCCTGGTAGGCCTTTTCTTCGACTCTCACCGGGCAGACCACGATCTTAAATCCGGCTATTCCATCCTTGCCGCTGTCAGGGCCGAAAAGAGGATGGGTCCCCAGGAGCTGGATTGATGCCGGGAAAAACTGCTCCATCATGCCCAGCGGCCTGGTCTTGACGCTGCAGGTATCCACCAGCATCTGGCCTTCGCGCACGAAAGGCAGCAGTTCCCCGCAGACTGCTTCCATTTCAGAGATCGGCACTGAGAGGACCACTATGTCCGAAGCGGCAACTTCTGCGAATCCGGCTGCCTCGGGCAGGTCGGCTATGACCCCTTCATCCTTGTCATAGACTCTTAATTCAGCCCTCCGGTTCAGGTATCGGTAGACCATTTTCCCGAACCTGCCATATCCTAATAAGCCCACCTGTTTCACTTTCACAACTATTCATTATAATGACAAAAGATTGTGCCTGCGAGTTTTCTCTCCTTTTAGTCACGGCTGATGCAGGAATTCCTTTCTCTCTTTGCCCCTGTCACTGAAACCCGGGATGCAATATACTTTTCGTATGCCTGAAAATTGTATCTACAGCTATAAGACCGAAAAAAAACCTGAAACCCTGCTGGATCCGAATGACCATATTTGGAAAAGCCCTGCTCAGACTTCCGTTATCTCTCGTCTCTGGAACGGAGAGGAACCTTCAGACCAGGGCTCCCCGGTCCGGGCTTCTGTGGCTTCCCTTTGGAATTCCGCATCGATATTCTTCTTTTTCAACTGCAGCAGCGAGAAGCTCTTCGTCAACCGCGACTACCCCTCTGACCGATCAGTCGAAGGCTTGTGGGATTATGATGTTGCCGAGGTCTTTCTCAAACCTGCCGGAAGCTCCGGATATTTCGAGTATGAGGTCAGCCCCCTCTCCCAGTATCTGGCTGCTCACATTATCACTCCCTGGAAAGAAGTGGATTTTTCCTGGGACTCCCAGATGAAAGCGCGGGCCGTACTGGAGGAAGAGACATCTTCCTGGAAGGCTGTCATAGAGCTTCCTTTTCAAGCGATGGCCAGGGCTGAATCCTTCAGGATGCCTGAAGCCGGAGATATCTGGAGGGCCAATCTTTTCCTGGCGCTGGGCGCCGAGCCGGCTCGGCGCTATCTGTGCTGGCAGCCGACTCTTACCAGGGAGCCCGATTTTCATGTTCCTGATGCCTTCGGCTGCCTGTTGTTCAAGCAATGATATTTCAGAAGGGGTCAGAGGGGGGAAGCAGCTGGAAGAATAAATGGAGAGAAAGGACCGGGGCAGCCGTGAATTTCAGCTCACGGCCGGAGAAACGGCAAGTTTAACTGTCAGCAGGCTCAGCTACATGATCAGGGGCCGGGAGGAGTTTTTATCCCCTGCTTCCTTAGCGGCTCTTGAAAACGACCCAAGGGCAGGGGTCCGGTCGCTGGCCGCCAGTGCGAGACGATGTATTGCGGCGGCGTACCTGGAAAAACTCCGCCTTCAGGGCCTTTGTATTTATGAGCAGGAACTATGGGACCGCGGCATAACCAGGATCGCCGGCCTGGATGAAGCAGGCATGGGGCCCCTGGCCGGCCCGGTGGTGGCGGCCGCAGTAGTCTTTCCCCCGGGACTCACCATTTCGGGGGTTGATGATTCCAAAAAATTATCCCCTGGACGACGGGAGGCCCTGGCCGGACTGATAAAGGAGCAGGCCGCCGCCTGGGCCACGGGCCAGGCTTCCCCCCGGGAAATTGACGAGATCAACATTTACCATGCCGCGCTTCTGGCCATGCGGAGGGCCATCGCAAAGCTGGACCCTTCTCCCCAGCATCTTCTAATAGACGCACGGAGAATCAGGGAGATCCATTTGCCCCAGACATCGATTATCAGGGGAGACTCCCGCTCCTTCACCATTGCCGCGGCATCTGTCCTGGCTAAACATTGCAGGGATGCTTTGATGTCGGGCCTGGATCGCAGGTACCCGGGATACGGATTTGCAAGCCATAAAGGATATCCGACCAAAGCCCACCGGGAGGCCCTGCTGGAATTGGGTCCCACTCCTGAACACCGACGCAGTTTTTCGCTCTATGGGCCTGCCTCCCGTACGTGAAAACGATTCGGGAAAACCCGGCCTCTCCCTCCGGGAGGCCTGTACATCACTTAAAAAACGGGGCCACCTTTTCTTCAGGAGGGGGAATGTCTGCCAGGGATACAAAGACCAGTGCCAAAAGAGAAACAGATATAGCCGGCAGGACCGGGTCTACGGCAGCCGGACCCAGCCATTTCCAGAGAAGAGTTACTGCTATTCCCGAAACAATTGACGCCACGGCGCCCTTGCCGGTTGCCCTGCGCCAGAAGAAGGAAGCTATCAGGGCCGGGGTTATGGACGCTCCGTAAATCGTGTAGGCAAGCAGAGCCACCGAAAGGAACTCGTCCGACAGGGTCGCCAGCCAGTAGGCGACAATCCCTGACCCGATTACCGCCGCCCTGAGAAGGATCACCAGGCTTCTTTCGGACGCCGACGGGTTGAGGAACCTCTGGTAAATGTCCCTGACGAGGGCGGTGGAAGGAGACAGCAGGTAGCTTCCCGCAGTGGAGAGTACAATGGCCATGATGGCGGTCAGCAATAATGCGCCGAGTACCGGGGGCAGGAAATCCCGTGCCGCATAGGCGATCACCCTGCCCGGAATCTCCAGATCAGGCTCCAGCGAACTGGCTATCCAGGCCGTCACTATTATGGCCAGTTCCATGACTGCGACTCCCAACAGGGTCCAGAGTATCGCCTTGCGGGCCGTCCCGGCATTCCGGGCGGAGAAAAACCTCTGGTACATGTTGGCATCTCCAAGGACCAGGAGCATGGCCGGCAAGATCAGGCCGAGGGCCTCTATAAAGCCTATTGGCCCAAAAAAGTCAAAGCGGGAAGATCCCAGGGCTTCGGACATCCCTTCCAGTCCTCCGGCCCGGTAAAAAAAGACCGGCATCGTTACCAATATTCCAACAATTATGGTGATACCCTGGATCATTCCGATCCTGGCAATGGAAACCATTCCGGCAACCGCGGTGTAGACGATTATAAAGGCGGCTGAGAGAATCACGGCAGAGTTATGGCTCAGCTCGGGAAATACCAGGTTCAGGACCGCCCCGGCTGCCCGGTACTGGTAGGAGACTATGGTCAGGTATGCAAGAACCAGGGCAATTACCCCGAAAACACGAGCTGCAGCGTTATACCTTTTCTCCAGCAGGTCCTGAATGGTGATCTGTTCCAGGCCCCTGGCCCTTGCAGCCAGAAGGCTGAGTATGGCTATACCGGCCAGGGAACCGACCGGAATTATGAAAGCAGCTATCCCCACTTCATAGGTTTTCTCGGCATTGCCGAAAATACTGCCGGTTCCGATCCAGGTTGCCAGCATTGTTCCAAATAGCACAAAGGTATTCAAGGACCTTCCGGCAACAGAGAAGTCTTCCTGGGTGGAGACCTTCCGAACCCCGATGAAACCGATTGCCACCAGGGCCAGCAAATACATGCCGAGCATTAATGCATATATATTCACGTTGCTATTCTCTCCATGGGGATCTCAGGGCCTCCAGGACTCGACCCATCCGCAAACTGACTCTTTTGCCCTCTTCCCCATCAGCCTGAAGCTGGAGAAGCAGCGCGGTAAGGTCTTCGGGCCTTTCCACTATATACTCAGGCCTCTCCCTGGAAAGCCGTTCCCGGCCATGCCAGCCCCAGGCTGCGCCGATCCGCTGCACCCCGGCCTTGCGGGCTTCATGCATGTCACCAAGGGTGTCCCCTATGTAGTAGGGTTCCCTTTCCTTGTGCATTTTTTTGACCCTGCGTATGCTCTTTACCTTGCTTCTTTCAATGTCCGAGCCTATTATGTCGCGGATGCCGGTTATCCCATGCCGGGCACAGAAAGCCGCTACCGTGCCGGCTCGATTCCCGGTTATGATATACACAGGCCCCAGTTCAGCCGCCCGGTTCACAACCTTCACTATTCCGGGGAAAGGCTGAATCCGGCTGTACAGTTGTTCCATATGGGGCTTGAACTTCTGAGTCAGCCACTTGAGCTTCCCTATCGGAAAACCGGCCGCGGCCAGCCTTAAAAAAACATTCCCGTCCAAAAGCGCAATCAGGTCTTCCCTGGTATGCAGCTTGTTAAAGCCCACCTCGGAAAAAACCATTTTTACTTCCGGCAAAACCACTTCCAGAGAATTGCAGATCACACCATCAAAATCAAACATCAGGATAGGGGGTTTCAGCCTGCCGTATAAAAACCTGTCTAGCAACATGATTATCTTAATCTATTGATCCTGTGCGACTTCAGCCCGCTCCGGAACACATCCTCGCAAATACCGGGCCGGATACTCACAGCGCATTTTTTGAACGAATAACTATACATCAGATGAGTTCCAATTTCTACGCCGGCAATGAGGCCCATGAGGAGGCCGCCACCGAAACCGCCCGCTTCCTCCCTGCCTGGAAGGAGCGACGGGACCGTCTCCACCTACTCCGGATATTTGCATCAGCGTCCCCTTAATAGCGTTGCATGCAACAACAGTAGTCGTTGCATGCAACGGTTATCGCATCATCGATCTGCTGGAGACAACATTATCCGCTTCCGGGACCAGTATCCGGAAGTGCCCGAAATAACACACTTAAACAGAGCTGCAGATTTGGAGAATTCAAAATTTCTTCAAATTCGCAAAACTTTGGAATCGTCCTTGCATATGAGACATTAGAAGTAACTGGAATATCGAAACACAAAAAGGAAAAAATAAATGGGTAAAGGTATCATTGAACTGAACGACAGTAATTTTGAACAGACGATCAATTCCGGAGTCACCCTGGTGGACTTCTGGGCTCCCTGGTGCGGTCCCTGCCTCATGCAGGGCCCGATCATCGAACAGCTTGCGGAAAAAGTATACGGGAAGGCCAGGGTCGCAAAGGTAAATGTTGATGAATCCATGCAGACCGCCCTCCAGTACCGAATCCAGTCCATCCCTACTATTATGATCTTCAAAGACGGGTCACCTGCCAACCAGATGGTAGGGGTCCACTCTGAAGAACAGCTGTTGACTGCGGTAGAGGAAGCCCTCTAGGATGGTAAACCATGTGGAAATATGAAACGACTATCTCCTGGGACTCCGGTAAAGAGGGACGGCTTCATTCCGGGGGCAAGTCTGAGATCAGGGTTGCCAGCCCACCGGAATTCGGCGGCCCTCACAACCAGTGGACCCCGGAAGATCTGGTGTCCGGGGCCGTTTCGAGCTGCATAATGACATCATCACTTTTTTTCCTGGAAAAAGCGGGAATCAAGCCGCTCTCCTACCTGAGTAATGCTTCCGCCACAATGGAAAAAACCTCTTCAGGGCTGGCCTTTACCGGGGTAACCGTGGATGTTAGCGTCGCAGTGAAAACCGAGGATGAAATAGAAAAAGCCTATTCAGCAGTCCGGAAGGCCAAAGAATCCTGCCCCGTTTCCAAGTCTCTTACGTGTGATGTTACGCTTAAGGCCAAGGTTTCCTGCCCGGGATCATGAGCACGGAGAAGCTGATCAGCCCTCAGCAAGCCTTTTCGAAAGGTTGCTGATAAAGGAAGATGCCATGCCGATTTTTGAATACAAATGCAAGGAATGCGGAGAAAAATTTGATCACCTGATTCTGTCGTCAAGCCAGGCCCCGCCCGTATGTCCCAGGTGCGGGGCTGAAGACCCGGTGAAACAGGTCTCCACCTTCAGCACTTCCGGATCTACCCGGACCTCAGCTGTTTCCGCACCAACCTGATCCCTCACATCCTGCTCGTAGAGCGGGAAGAACCAGAACTCTGTTTCGGGAAAAGACTGATTTTCCGATTCCAGGGATCTGAGGGTGATCGGGGCCCAGGTTATCAGCGGGCTTTCGACGACTGACAAAATCGACTTGGTTTCCCTGGCTATCCAGAACCGGATGACTCTCAGGGACCTCTCCAGGCTCAGCTACAGCGCCCAACCGTGGCAGAGTTTCTTTCCAGCCCGGAATGCGATTGTAGAAGCCTGCGAAAATGCTCTGGAAGGCTTCACTTCCCATTCCCGGTTCGAAGACCGGAAATCGGCGTAAAGCTGTTCGTAAAGGCCCTTCCGGAAGCCTATCTTCTTCCGGGAGGCTCAATATTCCACTTCTTCAGCTTCCTCCAGACGGTAGTCCTGTCAATACCCAGTCGGCGGGCTGCTTCAGCCCTGTTCCAGCCACATTCACGAAGAGTGGAAAGGAGCTGTTCAGGGGTCAGTTCCCCGGCAGCAGGTGCGGGAACTCCCGGACCTTTGGGCATCTTACCGCAGTCACTCTCACCCCGGCAGGCTTCCCGGATTTCAAAGGGCAGGTCTTCCAGCCGGATGCAGTGATCCGGACATGTAACAAAGGCATGTTCGATTGCGTTCTCGAGTTCTCTTACATTCCCCGGCCAGCAGTAGTCCATAATGCAGTTCCTGGCATCCTCGAGCAGACAGTCAATGCTTTTACCGGTGCGCTTGTTCATCTGTCTGACAAATATTTCGTAAAGGAGCGGAATATCTTCTCTCCGTTTCCGCAGGGAAGGGACAGGAATAGAGAAAACATGGATACGGTAATAGAAGTCCTCCCTGAATCTTCCTTCGATCACCTTCTCCCTGAGATTGCGGTGAGTAGCAGCAATGATCCTCATGTCAGCCTTGCGCGTCGTTGACTCTCCAACCTTCTCATATTCATGCTCCTGGAGAAGGCGAAGAAGCTTCAGCTGTATCATCGGGCTGACATCACCTATTTCATCAAGAAAAAGCGTGCCTCCCTCCGCGGCCTCAATTCTTCCGGTCTTATCATTTACGGCTCCTGTAAAGGCCCCCCGGACGTGCCCGAATAATTCACTTTCCAGGAGATTCTCGGCAAGCGCCGAGCAGTTGACCTTCACCAGGGGCTTTTCACGGCGGCGGCTTTCCTGGTGGATGGCTTCGGCGACCAGTTCCTTGCCGGTCCCGGTTTCGCCTTCGATCAGCACAGTGACATCGGAATCAGCGGCCATTCGGATTCGTTCATAGACCTCACGCATCGGGCGGCTTCGCCCTGTCAGGCGCCCCGGCGCCTCGATCCCGGGAGGCCTTCGCAGTTCATTGATTTGCATCTCCAGTTTACGGAGGGGCCGCAGGTCGGTAAGAACATCAAGAAGTCCGACGGCCCGGCCTTCCGAGTCCCTGATGACCCTTGTAACCTTGCGTACCGGGACTCTTTCCCCGCTTTTGTGAAGCAGGTTGCACTCCATTTCCTTGGGGCTTGAGTCCCCCTTTCCTCCAGACAGAAGGCACTGCCTTTCCACGTTCAGGCGCTCACCGGTCCGGGGATGGCAAAAATCAAGGAGGGTGCAGGTCTTCCCCTGGATTTCCTCGGAAAGATAGCCGGAAAGATCCTCCATCGCCCGATTCCAGCGTATAATCCTGCAGCCCTGGTCAAGGACCATCAGGCCGTCGGGAACGGTATCGATTATCAAGTCAGCATCTACACTGAAGCCCGGACCTTTTCTCTGATCAGTCATAC
>CAZOGT010000057.1:0-1251 GCA_964579015.1 uncultured Acidobacteriota bacterium
GCTGGCTCGAGGGGAAGTGGTCTTTGAGGGCTACCATCTTGACCCGGGCCTGACCGCTGAGACGATAAGGGATGGATGGCTTCATACCGGGGACATCGGCTACCTGGCGGAAGGGGAGCTCTTCATCTGTGACCGGAAGAAGGATTTGATTATCACCGGGGGCAAGAATGTAAGGCCGGGGGATATTGAGGGTCTGGTCTATTCTGAATTTACAGGGTGCCTGATTTGCGCCGCATTTGGGGTCTATGATGAAAGCCTGGGCACTGAAAGGGTGGTGCTGGTTGCTGAATGGCAGGGCGAAATGGATGCCCGGGAAGCAATGGAAATAGAAAAAAGGGTAAGGAAACTGGTCTACTCGGGACTGTCGGTTTCCCTTGATGATTTTCGAATCGTTGAGCCCGGGTGGATCGTCAGGACCCCTACCAGGAAGATATCAAGAAAATTGACCGCGAAAAAATACCGCGGAGAGTTCGAATGATTGTCCCGTCACAGGGATTACGTTTTTTCCCGGCTTGTTCCCCCGGGGATGCTATTATATCCAAACAGTTTTTGAGACAGGGAGTTAAACGCAAATAAACCAGACAGGGAGAGAAGAGATTCATATGGAAAAGATCAAGAACCGCCGCCAGTTTATAAAAACATCAGCCTTGGGAGCGACCGCGGTCTGCCTGGGCACGACATCGGTCCTGCGGGCCGGAGCCGGGGACCGGAGCCGGGTCGTAAGGGTGCATGACCCAAGGATGCTCGACAGCAGCAATATCATCAACCGGGATGCGGTCAAGCCGGTAATCGATGACGTCCTGACCGAGCTGACCGGTACCGGGTCGGCCCGGGATGCCTGGATGAAGATTTTTCCCAATCTGCAGGACGGAGATGTAATCGGGTTCAAGGTAAACTGTATCAACCGCCACCTTTCCAGCCATCCCGAGGTGGTGCTGCCCCTGGTAGGGAGCCTTGTTGAATCCACGGGAATGAACCCCAACAACATCATTATCTGGGACAGGACGTCCAGGGAACTCGACCGGGCCGGATATGTCCTCAACACTAGCGGGGATGGCTTCCGGGTGGTGGGCACCAAGGAAGATGTCGGTTATGACGATGACCGGCTGATAGAGGTCAACAAGGGGGAAACAGTCAAGCCGAGCAAGATACTTTCCCGGATGTGCACCTACCTGGTGAATGTCCCGGTGCTGAAGGATCATGAAAGGTCCGGAATCACCGTCAGCATGAAGAACCACTACGGCTCCATTG
>CAZOGT010000057.1:1261-12781 GCA_964579015.1 uncultured Acidobacteriota bacterium
TGACAATCCCAGGAGCTGCCACCCGGAAAACTGCGACCCCTATATCGCCAACATCAACCGGGACCCATTGGTAAAGGACAAGACCAAGCTGATCTTCTGCGACGCCATCCAGGGGATATACGACGGTGGACCCGGAGGGACTCCGCAGTGGGTGCAGAATGAACTCATGGCAGCCTTCGACCCCGTGGCCCTTGACTATGTCTGCCTGAACATCATTGAAAAGAAACGGAAGGAAAACGGCTTGCCGTACATAGTGTCGATGGCCAAGTTTATCCAGACCGGTGCCGACCTGGGCCTGGGCACCAATGACATCAACCGGATTGAGATGAAGACCCTGGACCGGGCCTGATCAAATTGTCCTTCTGATCATTTTCGTTTGCCGATCACGGTTCAAGGGTGAACCGCTCCTCCAGGTGCTGTTCCTCCCTCAGCCTGACGCCGGTACCCGGCAGGTTGTTAAGGTATATCAGCCCGTCGCGGACCGGGTGGCCTTCGAAGGGGTCATTGGAAAGGAGCAAATTGCAGTCGAGGTCAACGAAATCCGCCAGGGGAGCCAGCTGGCAGGCGGCCCCGATTCCGCAGGAGGACTGGACCATTGACCCCATCATGATCAGCAGCCCTTTTTCCCGGGCCGCGGCAATGATCTTCCGGGCAGGAGCGAGGCCGCCGCATTTGGCCATTTTGATATTAATTCCGTGAAAGGACCCTTCAATGCCTTCCAGGTCGGAAAGTCCCGCAAAGGACTCATCCGCGATGAGGGGAAGGGGGCTCTTGTCTTTCAGGCGGCGGAGGTCATCGCTCCGGCCGGCCGGGAGCGGCTGTTCCACCAGTTCAACTCCCTGTCCACTGAGCCATTTGATCATCTCCAGGGCCTGGTCAGGATCCCTCCATCCCTCGTTGGCATCCACCCAGAGCGGAGTATCAGTCACTTCACGGATAGCCAGGATGTTCTCACGGTCCATCGGGGATCCCAATTTGACTTTCAGGACCTTGAATTCCGAAGCCTCCAGGGCCCTTTCCGCGCTCATCTCCGGGGTGTCGATACTGATAGTCATGCTGACCCGCAGCGGGCCTTTGGCCGGGATCTTCCATATTTCATGCAGCGGCTTGCCGAGGCTTTTCCCGTACCAGTCATGAACGGCCATGTCAACAGCGGCCCGGGCCGAGAAGACCGGACCGATCACCGGTGATGCCTCCCCCAGGAATTCTTCCCGGTCGGAGGGCTTTGCGTTGAACGCGTGATGCTGGAGTCTACGGAACGCGCTTGTTGCCATTTCAATGGTTTCACCGTGTCTCGGGTTGGGAGCGGCTTCACCCCATCCTGTCAGCCCCTGGCTGGACAGTGCGAGCCGTACCGTTTCCCGGTACCTGCTGCTTTGGCGGGAGATGGTAAAGGCCCGTTTCAGTTCCAGTTTCTGGACAGAGAATTTCCATTCCATCCGGTGATTCTACTCTATTGAGCTGAAGGCCGTCCGGAATTCTCGAGCATTGCGGCAGGCGGGTTTCATGACTTGGGACGGGTCCGGTGCCAACGGCTAATCTCCGGATTCATCAAAGCCGGCGGTGTGCTGGAGCGGCTTTCCGTCCTTGTTCGTGAAACCAAGGCGGTATCCCTTGATGAAGGGGGAATTTTTCCTGTAACTGACTGAAAAGGAACCCGGTGTTCCCGCTTCCAGGACTGCGGGCTCAACCGGGATCTCGAGGCTGTCCAGGAGTTCATCGTATGACCCTACCACGCTGACCACTGCGGTCACTCCCTCCATTTCTTCGCTGGTCTGGTTCCAGACCTCTCCCTCGAGGGTGAACCCTTCATAAAGGCGGTCCCAGGAAACCGCGGTTACCCGGAGAGGGGTCATTTGCCAGCTTGAGCTGTTGACCAGGTTCCTCAGCCCGGGAAGAGGGCCGAAAATGTAGACCGCAAAGACCAGGATGCTCAGGATCAGGGCGGAGGCGGCGGAGCGGAACGCCACCCTGGACTGGTCATAGGCGGGGTTCAACTTCCGGACCTCTGTTGAGTCCCCGGTTTTGACCGCGTGTCTGACCAGGCGCCGCCTGGAAATAAGAAGAAAGAGGAGGAAGGCTCCCAGGAAGCACCAGAGAGAAAACGTTAACGCATTGTCCAGGATCTGCTGTAATTCCGGATTCATGGCCTTTCGGGGCTGGCAACCCTTTCATTAAGGTCATTAGGCAGAACGAATCTCCTTTTTGGGCGACGGTTTTTGGTATATTCCATTTCCCAATCCTCTCCCCAGAGGAGTTTCCCAAAACTGTTAAGGAGGTGTTCTTCCCGCTGGCCGCTGGATTTAATGCGGACCCATTCTTCCGTGCCCAGGAAGTCCCGGTGCAGCGCACGGATATTGACATCAACGGTTAGGATGGTCATTTTTTCTGACACCAGCTGTATATCGATTTCATACTGGTATTCGACCTTCTGGTAGGACCCATCCGAGGTTTCGGTGTCTGTCCCGATTTTTTCAAGGTGGCTCTGGGTCAGCAGGCCGGAAGCGAATTCCCTGTACCCGGTTTTGATGAATCCCTGTCCCCGGCTCTCGGAAATTATCGGGATTTCCTCGGATTCCAGAACTTCGTGCATTGTCGCCCAGGCGGTTTCAAAGGGTATTTCCATGTATTGGGGGGGCACCGGTCCGCCTTCAGCCGGCAGAAAGGGGCAACATGTGATCCAGACCGAAATCATCAGCATCAGTTTTGTAGGTTTCATGGCTTCTGAATATATTCTAACCCAAAAGAAGCCGGGAACAAGTGCTGATCTGTCTGAATGGAGAAAATGATCAGTCGATTCCGAAAACCGGGGAGAGACGCGGGCGAGGCAAATGCCTGCTCTCCACTGTCAATGCCCGGACGCAGCCCGCCTCCGTGACGCTGGATCTGGTTTGGGTAGAATCAGGGTTTGTCTCGCCAAACCGTCATTTCGTTACTATAATATGCATCAACCATGAACAGGATAATGGCGCTTGACGCCGGAAGCAGGCGAATAGGGATAGCTCTTTCCGACCCGTTGAAGATGACGGCTTCACCGGTGTCGGTTTACGAGCGGAAAACCCTTGAGGCTGATGCGGAATACATCCTGGAACTTGCAGAAGAAAACGGGGTGGATGAAATTATTGTAGGCCGACCGGTCTACCTGACCGGGGAACAGAGTGAAGTGATCAAGGAGATAGAGCCTTTGTACGAAGCCCTCAAGACCCGCTCTGAACACCGGGTAAGCTGGTGCGAAGAACGCCTCTCGTCCAAGGAAGCCGAGAGGATTTTAATCAAAAAGGGGTATGCCCCGAAAGAGATAAGGGCAAACAGGGATTCCTTTGCCGCTGCACTTATCCTTACCTGGTATCTTGAAGAGAGGTACGATGAAAGGTGAGAAGATGAAACGGTCTTCGGCCAAGCGGCTGATGCTGGTTGTGACGCTGCTTACGTTCCATATAGCAGGCGGCTTGTTCCTCGGGCACAAGTGGTTTGAAAGCAGGCTTGATGAGGCTGTGCCGGGCGTGGAGGGGGAATTTTTCATAGTCGAGTCAGGATCCACCATACGGGAAATCGCCGAGCTGATGGAAGAGCGGGGCATTATTAGCTCATCATTTTTACTGAGGCTCCACATGAGGCTGGAGTATCCGGGGGCCTCGATAAAGGCCGGGGAGTACCAGTTCAACTACCCGGTGACCATCAGGAGGACCGCTTTGAAACTGGTGCAGGGCAGGGTTTTTTATCACCGGGTTACTGTTCCGGAGGGCCTTGACTGGCAGGAGACTGCGGCCTCCCTTGAAGCCCAGGGCTATGGGAAGAAGCAGGAATTCCTGGAATTGATCGCTGACCCCGGGCAGGTCCTGGACCTGGACCCTGAAGCGGATAACCTGGAGGGATACCTCTTTCCGGAGACGTATTTTGTAACCCGCGATGTCACCCCGAAGGAAATTATCGAGATGATGGTATCCCGTTTCCGCAGGAACTGGACAGGGGAGTTAAGCAGCCGGGCCGGGGATCTGGAGATGAGTGTCAGGGAGGTGGTTACCCTGGCCTCCCTGATTGAAAAGGAAGCCTCCCTGCCCGGGGAGAGGCCGCTGGTATCCTCGGTCTTCCACAACCGCCTGAAATCGGGAATGAAACTGGGGTGCGACCCCACGGTTATTTATGCGGTAAAGCTGGTTAAGCCCTGGGACGGAATAATTCACCGGAGCGACCTGCAGCTTGATTCCCCTTACAACACCTATATCTATCCGGGACTTCCTCCCGGGCCGATTGCCAGTCCGGGCCTTGCTTCCATCCGGGCGGCCCTTTTCCCTGAAGATACCGGGCTTCTTTATTTTGTTTCCAGGAATGACGGCAGCCACGTTTTTTCCGAAAACTACCGGGACCATGCGGAGGCAGTCGAAAAATACCAGAGGTGAAAGCGGCGAACAATGTTTTTCCCTCCGTGACGGTGCCGGGTTCGGATGCTGATTATCCCTGTTTTCAGGGAATAATATTGCTAACCGGCAGGGGTAATAGGGTATTATGAGGTTCTGGATCTGCATTCCCGCAGTGTCCAGAGAATATATGTGCGGAGATGAATGTGCTTAAAAATATAAAATTTGCAATCGTTTTTTTATCAATTCTGTTTGTAAGCTATGGGCTTGCCGCAGGGTTGCTGAAGATGGCGTCCGCGAATACTGATGTTTATACCAGCCTCTCGGTTTTCACGAGTGTACTGGACAGGATCCAGGATGATTATGTGGAAGTCCCGGACATGGAGAATGTTCTGAAGGGGGCTATCCAGGGAATGATGGAGGCTGTTGACCCTTATTCCAGCTTTGTGGACAGAAAAACCTACGAGGAAGTCATGGCGGCCGACCGTGATGCCGGAATCGGAGTTTCGCTGGCCAAGCGGTATGGGTATGTCTATGTAATTGCTGTTGAGACAGGGAGCCCCGCCTGGGAGAGCGGGCTCCGGAACGGGGATTTGATTGAGATCATTGACGGGAATCCCACGGGAATAATGAGCTTGTGGGAGGCTGAGCAGAGGCTGCAGGGCGCCGCAGGCTCCTCCGTCAGCATCAGGGTAATCAGAACGAGGCGGCAGGAGCCCCTGGAGCTGACCATGAAGAGGACTGTGGCGGTTAATCATGAGGTTGAAGTCAGGGTACTGGACAAGGATCTCGGGCTGGTTTCGATCCCGGATTTCAGGGACGGGACCGAGGAAGAGCTGACTGCCGGGCTCAATAAACTGCTTGCCAGCAGTATAAAAGGCCTGATCATTGATCTTCGCGACACCTTTGCCGGAAACCTGGATGAAGCGGTCAAAGTTGCCGACCTTTTCCTGGAAGACGGCCGGGAGATTGTAACGATAAGGGTCAGGGAACGGGAAGTGGAGCGGATAACAGCAACCCGCGGGGCCCTTGCTTCAGAGATTCCGGTGGTTCTGCTGGTGAATGGCGGGACCTGCGGGAGTGCCGAGGTTTTTACAGCCGCGCTCCTTGATAACGAAAGGGCCGAAATCATCGGCGGGAAAACCGAGGGCAAGGGGTCGGTGCAGAGAAGGACGCCCATGGAGAGCCATGGTTTCCTGTACCTCTCCCATGAGCATATGGTGAGGCCCAACGGAGAACTCATACAGGACCGCAACTTCAGGGATTCGGGGATTGAACCTGACAACGAAGCTCCAGGCAGGGATTTTATTTCGGATTATTATCTTGAGAATACACCTGAAGGTGATGATGAGCAGCTGGACGTAGACTTTTTCAGGAACCTTGACAGCGCAATCCTTGAAGAGCAGATGAGGATGGCCCGGGAACTTGTCAGGGAATTGGTTGATAATCCCAGTGAAATAAAAAGTGAAAAAAAGGCTGCATAAAGTCTTGTCAAACGGCAGTCAACGGGATAGCATAAAAAAATACAATTTCTTGATTTTGAGTTTTTTTAGTTTAGAATTCATTAGCAGGGAGATAGGTCCTGACGTTCACTTCCTTTTGAACAAAAAGGGGGCAAATTTAACAATATTTACGACCTTGAAAGAGGCTGTGAAGAGGAGGCAAAATGAATAAGAGTCAATTGGCTGACGCAATCGTTAAAGATGCTGGCATTACCAAGGCTCAGGCTACGAGCGCTGTTGATTCAGTTGTTGCAAACATTACCGGGGCTTTAAAGGCCTCAGAGAAAGTCGTCCTGGTTGGTTTCGGCACTTTTTCAACTTCTGAAAGAGCTGCAAGAGAAGGCAGAAATCCTCTCACTGGCGCCCCTCTCAAGATTCCTGCCAGAAAAGTTGCCAAGTTTGTTCCTGGTAAAGCTCTTAAAGACGCCATAAATTAGGGCCTGTCGGCCAGGAAATTACAGGGTTGGAAAATTAAGTTTTTGATTATGGAATCGTCCGGCAATAGCAGTTGCTTCAAGGTGCATTTGCCGGGCGTTCTATGTTAATCTATGCCATCACAACAGTGTAGGTGCGTAGCTCAGGGGGAGAGCACTTCCTTGACGCGGAAGGGGTCAGCGGTTCAAATCCGCTCGCACCTACCATTTTTTTTCTGAAGATTTTGATCACGGGTATTAATGGGAAAAGAGAGTCTAAAGATTATCTCCAGGGATGGCGTCTTATCTGAAGTTCCCAGGTCAGATGAGATGCTTGATGTGTTGAGGCATTCAACCGCGCATCTCATGGCGCTGGCTGTCGCTGAACTTTATCCGGATGTGGAGCTTGGAATCGGTCCGGCTACCAGTGAAGGCTTTTATTACGACTTCAAGACCTCACACAGCTTTACGGAAGAGGACCTGTCGGTTATCCAGAAAAAAATGAAGAAACTGGCCGGCGGGAATCTGCCTTTCGAGCCTTTTATTGTCAGCAAGGACGAGGCGATCGACATTTTTACGAAGCGAAGCGAAGAGCTCAAGGTGGAGCTCATCCGGGATCGTGAAGACCAGACCCTTTCCTGCTACAGCCTGGGAAGCCTGGTGGATTTCTGCCTTGGCCCCCATGTAGCGTCCACTAAAGAGCTTGGAGTTTTCAAGCTGCTTTCCGTCGCAGGCGCCTACTGGAAGGGTGATGAGAAGCGGGACCAGATGCAGAGGATATATGGAACCGCGTTTTTCACCATGGATGATCTTCAGGAGTTCCTGAGGCGCCAGGAGGAGGCGAAGAAGCGGGACCACCGAAAGCTGGGGAGGGCCCTGAATCTTTTCTCCATTGACGAGAATGTCGCACCCGGTCTTATTTACTGGCATCCTGACGGGGCCACCCTCAGGTACCTGGTGGAGAGTTTTCTCAGGGATGAACTGGAGAAAGGCGGATACCAGTTCGTGGTTACGCCCCACATAGCAAAGAGTGATCTCTGGAAGACTTCCGGCCACTACAGCTATTTCCGGGAGAATATGTACACTCTGCCGATGGAGGAGGAAGAGTATGTCCTCAAGCCCATGAACTGTCCCGGGCATATCCTGATTTACAAATCCGACATCCGCAGTTACCGGGACCTGCCGATCAGGTATGCTGAGTTTGGCACGGTTTACAGGTTTGAAAAGTCTGGAACGCTGCACGGGATGCTGAGGGTCCGGGGTTTTACCCAGGACGATGCCCATATTTTCTGTACTGAGGAACAGGTTTCGGACGAAGTTGTCAATACTCTTGAGCTGGGAAAAAAAATTCTGAACAGCTTCGGGTTTGAGGATTTTTCGGTCACTCTTTCCGTCTGGGACCCTGAGAGCCCCAAGGCTTATGCGGGAGAGCCTGAGGACTGGGCCATGGCTGAAAATGTCCTGGTCGATGTTTTGGAAAAGCAAGGATGGAAGTATAAAAGAGAAGCCGGGGAGGCCGCTTTCTACGGCCCTAAAATTGATATTCACCTGATAGACGCTCTCGGCAGGTCCTGGCAGCTGAGTACTTTCCAGTTTGATTTCAACCTTCCGGGGCGGTTCGGGGTCAACTACATCGGGCCTGATTCGAAGCCTCATAACGTAGTAATGATCCACCGCGCGCTGCTTGGCTCGCTTGAGCGGTTCATAGGCATTCTTACTGAGCATTATGCAGGGTCTTTTCCGGTCTGGCTGGCGCCTTTGCAGGCTGTTGTGCTTCCGATTTCTGATAAGCATCATGATTACGCCGAAGAGGTCAGGGCCAGGCTGGCCGCAGCGGGAATCAGGTGTAAAAGCGATCTGCGCAATGAAAAAATCGGCTACAAGATCAGGGAGGCCCAGGTTGGAAAGGTGCCCTTCATGTTGATTGTCGGTGACAAGGAGAAGGAATCCCGGAACCTATCGGTCCGCAGTCGGACAGCGGGGGACCAGGGGGCTTCTTCAGTGGAGGCTTTTATCAGCCAGGTTGGGGATCTGGTGGAGACCAAGGCGGTTCTCCCCTGATCAATATCTGTTTATTCCGGGGTTTATCAGGTAATATATAAATTTTGAAATGGGAAAACGAGGAGGGTATTCATCATAATAAAGGTTAGAGTAAATTTTCAGATCAGGGCAAAGGAGATCAGGGTTATCGATGAAGACGGAACCCAACTTGGTATCCTGACCCCCGATGAAGCCAGGGCCAGGGCAGATGCCAAGGGGCTTGACCTGGTGGAGGTAGCGCCGACAGCGCGCCCGCCTGTCTGCCGGATCATGGATTACGGCAAATTCAGGTATGAACAGAGCAAGAAGGCCCAGGAAGCTAAAAAGAAGCAGAAATCCGTTCAGGTAAAAGAGGTCAAGTTCAGGCCCAAGATTGACGAGCATGATTATGATTTCAAGAGGAATCATGCCATCAGGTTTTTAAAAGCTGACGACAAGGTGAAGGCGACCATAATGTTCAGGGGACGGGAAGTAACCCATCCCGAGATCGGAAAACAGATCCTGGAGCGCCTTCGCGATGATTTGGCGGAGCTGGCTGATGTCGAGCGTCCACCCAAGCTGGAAGGTTACAATATGGTGATGGTCCTTCAGCCCAAAAAGGACTGAATTCTGAAAAATTTAATCCAGTCGTCTCCAGGCCTTCCGATTATGGAGTGAATATTCAACTTGAGAAGAGATTTTGGTACAATTGCGTCTACTTCTCGGCAAGTTAAACATTGCATTACTTTAATCTATATAGAATGTACTCCGTTGGGAGCAGGTTAATATGAAATTAAAAACCAAGAGAGCAGCTGCAAAGCGTTTTAAATTAACGGGATCTGGAAAAATCAAGAGACGTCACGCTTATGCCAGCCACATTTTGACCAAGAAGACGCGGAAGAGGAAACGGAATCTTGCAAAGTGGGCGGTCGTATCAAAGGGTGATGAAAAAAGAATTAAACAGATGTTAAATCTTTAGGAAGTTGTCAGGTATAGAGAGCTATGGCTAGAGTAAAAAGGGGAAACAAGCGTACCCAGAGACGCAAAAAGATTTTAAGACAGGCAAAGGGCTATTGGGGCACCAAGAGCAAGCTTCACCGCGCCGCCAAAGAGCAGGTGATGCGCTCCCATGCCTACGCCTACCGTGACAGAAGGCAGAAGAAAAGGGATTTTCGCCGGTTGTGGATAATCAGGATCAATGCGGCTGCCAGGCATTTTGACATGACCTATGGTGAGCTGATTTCAGGCCTGAAGACAGCCGGGGTGGAGATTAACCGCAAATTGTTGGCTGACATCGCTGCGCGTGACATGAATGCCTTCGGGCAGCTGGCTGAGACAGCCAGGAAAGCCCGGTAAAAGAGCAGTGTCTCTCAACTTTTCTCATCCACTTTGGGATTCTTTTCAGGAAGACCTCAGGGCAGCAGGGGATTTATCAGCGCTTTCCGAAGTGCGCGACAAATACCTGAGCCGCACCAGGGGAGTCCTGACCATGGAGATGAAACAGTTGGGAAAACTCCCTCCTGAAGAGAGGCCCAGGGAGGGGCAGCGGCTTAATCAGCTTAAAAACGCCGTCACTCAAGCCCTTGATCAGGCTTCCGAATCCCTGAAAAAGACAGAATCCGATTCGCGTTTAGGCAGGGAGCGTTTGGATGTGACACTCCCCGGGTACAGGTCATGGATAGGGTCTGTGCACCCGATCAGGCGCATTTGGGAAGAGATGGAGCCTATCTTTGTGGGAATGGGCTTCCAGGTTGTTGAGGGGCCGGAGGTTGAAAGCGATTTTTATAATTTCGAGGCTCTGAATATTCCTGAAAGCCACCCGGCTCGTAACGACCAGGACACTTTTTACATCACACCCCATACCCTGCTCAGGACCCACACATCCCCTGCCCAGGTCAGGACCATGGAAAAGCAGTCCCCTCCAATTCGGATCGTAGTGCCTGGAAGGGTGTACCGGCGTGACGCTGTGGACGCCACGCACAGCCCCATGTTCCATCAGGTTGAAGGCCTTCTTGTTGACCGCAATGTGACAATGGCGGATTTAAAGGGGTCGCTGGAGTGTTTTTTCAGGGAATTGTTCACCCCTGAGACCGGGGTCCGGCTGCGGCCCAGCTATTTTCCGTTTGTTGAACCCGGAGCTGAAGTGGACATAAGCTGTCCTTTTTGCTCAGGTAGAGGATGCAGAGTGTGCAAGAGAAGTGGATGGATCGAAATTCTGGGTGCCGGAATGGTGCATCCCAGGGTCTTGTCCATGGGTGGTATTGATCCAGAGCAATATACCGGCTATGCCTGGGGCATGGGAATTGACCGTATTGCAATGCTTAAATACCAGATTGATGATTTGCGGCTCTTGTTCGAAAACGATATACGTTTTCTCCGCCAGTTTTAGTAGTCTTTCATAGCCGGCGCGATCAGAACTGAAGAGTTGCCTTCCCTGCGGTATCACATCATGAGAATCAGTTACAAGTGGCTCCAGGATTTTGTTGACATTGATATCCTGGGGCTTGATCCTGAAGAGCTGGGTAGGACCCTGACAACAGTAGGGCTGGCAGTTGAACTAATTGAGGAATGCGGAGATGACATCATCTATGAACTGGATGTCACTGCCAACCGGTCCGATTGCCTGAACCACCTCGGTGTCGCCCGGGAAATAGCGGCCTATCACCGGCTCAACCTGCGTTACCCGGATTTTTCAGCACTCGATCATGATCCGACTGATGAACTGGTTTTCCCTTCGGACGTTGAGATCCGTGACAGTGACCTCTGCCATCGTTATGCTGCCAGAGTCATAACCGATGTGGCGATAGGTGAGTCTCCTGCCTGGCTGCAGGAAAGGCTTGAGTCTATCGGCCAGAGGCCTATCAATAATCTTGTGGACATTACCAATTACGTGCTTTTTGAGGTAGGGCATCCTCTTCATGCCTTTGATTATGAGAAGCTCGGCGGGAAGAGGATAGTTGTCAGGCGGGCCCGGAACAAGGAGAGAATATCTACACTGGACGGTGTCGAGAGGGAACTTGATTCCACGATGCTGGCCATTTGCGATGATTCTGTCCCGGTTGCGGTGGCAGGCGTAATGGGCGGACTGGAGAGTGAGATCGACGACGGCTCTACAACTATCCTCCTGGAAAGTGCCTATTTCGAGCCTGTTTCAATCCGGAAGACAGCCAGGAATCTTGGGATGTCGACCGAAGCTTCTTTCCGTTTTGAGCGCGGAGCTGACCCGGA
>CAZOGT010000058.1:0-12371 GCA_964579015.1 uncultured Acidobacteriota bacterium
CGGGTGAGAAGTCGTTTGAATTTGCTTCCGAATTCCCCGGCACTGTTGTTGCTGAATCCCCTGCGGATGTCGCAGCGAAAGCCTCTGTAATAATTACGATAGTCACTGACTCTCCTGATGTTAGAGAAGTTATTGCAGGGGAGGAGGGCATTATTAAAGGCATCAGGCCGGGTTCAACCGTTATTGACATGAGCACGATCTCGCCGGCTGTTGAGCGGGAGCTGAGCCTTCAGCTTGAGGAGGAGGGTTGTTTTCTCATTGACGCGCCGGTTTCAGGAGGTGATGTGGGGGCAGCTTCCGGAACCCTGGCCATAATGGCCGGAGGCCGGGAGGACATTTTTGAAAAGGTGCTTCCCGTTTTTGAAGCAATGGGCAAAACCATTACCTACTGCGGACCGGTGGGGGCAGGGCAGCTGACCAAGCAGTGCAACCAGATCCTCGTTTCCGTTAACCTGCACGCGGTATGTGAGGCCATATCCTTTGCGGACAACAACGGACTTGATCCTGACGTTATGATCAGTGCCGTGAGCGGGGGGGCTGCCGGCAGCTGGCAGCTTGCAAACCTGGGGCCCAGGATCTCCCGGGGCGACTATGAGCCGGGATTTATGATCGACCTGATGCAGAAAGACCTGAAGCTTGTACTGGAGACAGCTAACGCGAGCTCTTCTCCCGTACCGGCCGCCTCCCTGGTCCACCAGTTGTTCAACTCGGCCCAGGGAAAAGGATTTGGCCGGAAAGGCACCCAGGCTCTTTTTGAAGCTGTAATCGGAAGGGACTGAATTTTCTCCCTGTTTTTTTGGAGATGGCTGTGATGGCAGGGAAGCGTAACGAGGTCAGGACGGATGTATTTGCCGCCGCCGCAGCAAGCTGGTTGGAAATGCGGGTTAATTGGGACCTCATCTTCAAAATACCGGGACGATGCCTGTATAATCAGAAAATTCGTTTTTATACCATCGGATAATCGAATGCCCGGAGAGTTGAATGAGGAAATGTACACGGATCTTTCTAGTTGCAGCAATCTTTGTTTCAGTGGTGATGGTGCCGGCAGCGGCCGCAAACGGGAGCGACAGCCCTGAGAAACTGCCGCTTTACTGGGAGGAGGGTCGAGGTGACCCGGACTGGTGGGGGATCACATCGGATTCCCTGATGTGCCTCGGCATTTTCCATGGATTCCGAATGACTGAGGAAAAGACCAGGAAGCTGCTGGGTGGCCCTTTTTTCAAGGACTGGAAGGATTCGGTAGCCTCCCTGGAATGGAAATGGGACGATGGCGGGAAATTTTTCGCCAATTACATCGCGCATCCCATGCAGGGCTCGGCTTATGCTTTTATCTGGGCTGACAACCACAAGGGCTCCAATGAATACCTGTTAGGCTGGAACAAGCATTACTGGAACGCCAAGCATAAGCAGTTTCTTTTCTCAGTTGCATCCACCATCCAGTTTGAACTTGGCCCTATCTCAGAAGCTTCTTTGGGGAATGTCGGAATCAACCGCCCCGGGGCCATGAGAATAGTTGATTTTGTGGTAACCCCGGTTGCCGGTGTCTACATCTGGTCAGTACTCGAGGATGGGCTTGAGAGAATTGCCTACAGTATTGAGGAGGATCATCGCAACTGGGGCAGGCTGTTGAGGTCGCTCTGCATAACCAGGTCTTTTGTCAACACCTTCCTCGGCTTCCGAGTGCCCTGGTACAGGCACCGGGACAAGGCGATTGACATGAAGCGCAGCAGGGCTGAAATGGAAGCTGTAGACAGGGAGTATGTAAGGCTTAATGAACTGAAGAGGGCTTCCGAGGAACAGGCACACAAATAGCGGCCTTCTCCTGGGTAGGGATGGGAGTTGAAACTCCTTGATTGGCTGGTATATATGAATCATGTTGCGGAAGGGGACAAAGGTATGCAGCTGGGATTTAACAGCAGGATTCTTTTTCCGGTACTCCTGCCGGTCGTTTTGTCTTTCCTTTTTCCGGTTAAGGCCCAGGATGCGCCTGTTGCCGCTGAGAAGCAGGTGGTCCTGGAGACAGACCTGGGCCTGATTGCCATTGAGCTTTACCCTGAGGCCGCCCCGGTATTTGTGGAGAATTTCAGGAAGAATGTACGGGCCGGGGTATACGAGGGGACCATTTTTCACCGCCCTGTTGCCATGGCGATTATCCAGGGAGGCGATCCTCTAACCTTCAATTCTGAAATGCGGTCTGAATATGGCAAAGGCGGGCTGATGCGGTTTGCTGTCGAAGAAAACGATCTGCCCCACAAAAGAGGGTCCGCGGCGATCGTGTCGATTGAGGGAGAGCCGGAAAGTGCGGGCAGCCAGTTTTTCATTTGCATTACTGATCAGCCCCAGCTTGACGGAAAATTTGCTGTTTTCGGGCAGGTGGTGGAGGGGATTTCGGTTGTTGAAAAGCTCTCATTAATGCCCGTCGATCCCAACGGGATAGTCATTGACAGGGTTGAAATCACCAGGACCTGGGAGCGTGACCCTCCCCCGCCGGAGCGGCTTCCCTTTGAAGGGGCATCTGCAGCTGAAATGGCAGGTTATGAAGCGGTGGTTGCAACCAACCTCGGAGAGTTTGTCATTCATTTTTTCCCTGGTGACGCACCCGAAAATGTCAGGCGTTTCCTTCGTTTTGCCCAGCTGGGACTATATGACGGCACGCTGTTCCACCGCGTAGTCCCAGGATTTGTCGTTCAGGGTGGTGCGGTTTTTACCAGGAAGGAGCCGATAGAAAGTAAATATGCTGACTTGATAGTGCCGGTCAAAGGGGAGTTCAGTGACCGCAAACATGTGAGGGGCATAGTGTCACTGGCCCGGGGGGACGATCCTGATTCCGGCGTGGATTCCTTTTTTATCGTGCTGGATACCCAGGAATCCTTGGATGGAAAATACACGGTTTTCGGGGAAGTCGTGAAAGGCCTTGATACCGTTGACGGCATTTCCCAGGCGCCGGTCCTGGGAGAGAAGCCCATTTCAGATGTCCTTATTGAGAGGATTACTGTCAGGGAGATCGAATAGGGCTTCCCTTGCCGGGAGGTTTTCCGCCGGCCCAGGCCGGGGATTCATGGTACCCGGGCCTGAATACGACGCTGTCAACGGCAGGGGCTGAATTCCCGTTTGATAATTTCCGGTTCTTCCCTGATAATAATTTTCATGTCTGCCGGCCCGCTGGAGATCGGGCAAGGCGAAGGAGGATTTGAAAATGGCCGCCTATAATCCTGAACGCAGGAGATTCATCAAGCAGGCAGGCTCAGCCGCTGCCATAATTCCCCTGGGAATTCTGGCCTCTGGTTGCGGCAGCCGTCCTGAAGCTGCAAAAACTCCGCCTAACATCATCTTTGTATTCTCGGATGACCATGCCTTCCAGGCCATGGGCTGTTACGGCTCGGTTGTAAATGAGACTCCCAACCTGGACAGGCTGGCCGACGAGGGCATGGTGTTTGATAAATGCTGTGTTACCAATTCTATCTGCGCGCCTTCCCGCGCGGTGATCCTGACCGGAAAGCACAGCCATTTGAATGGTGTCAGGGATAACCGAGATGAGTTCGACGGGACCCAGCAGACGTTCCCCAAGATCCTGAGGCAAAGCGGCTACCAGACGGCTATTATTGGGAAATGGCATCTCAAGACTGAGCCGACAGGGTTTGATTACTGGGAAGTCCTTCCCGGCCAGGGCCACTACTATAACCCTGATTTCAGGACACCCGGGGGCACCATTACCGAACATGGTTATGTAACGGACATCATCCATGACAAGGCCCTTGACTGGCTGGAGACGAAGAGGGACCCTGAGAAACCCTTCATGCTGATGATCCAGAACAAGGCCCCGCACCGTGAATGGGAACCGGGGCCGGACCATCTTGACATGTATGAGGGCACCAGCTTTCCCGAGCCCCCCAACCTCTTTGATGACTATGAGGGAAGGGGCACCGCGGCCCGCAGGCAGGATATGAGCATTGCTGAAACCATGCGGATCAAGGCTGACCTGAAGATGTGGGAGGAAGGTGACGAAGAGGACGGCACCTTCCAGAGGACCATCGGGCGGATGGATGAGGAGCAGCGCCGCAGGTGGGATGAAGCTTACCGGGACGACCTGGAGGAGTACAAAAACTCCAGCCTGGAAGGAGATGACCTGGTCCGCTGGAAGTACCAGCGATACATGGAAGACTATTTGCGCTGCATTGCTTCGGTGGATGACAATTTCGGACGAGTTCTCGATTATCTCGAGGAAAACGGCCTTGCGGAAAACACTGTTGTTATCTATTCCTCCGACCAGGGATTTTACCTGGGAGAACATGGCTGGTTCGATAAGAGGTTCATGTACAAGGAATCGTTCTTCACTCCCTTACTCGTCAAATGGCCTGGAGTGATTCAGCCCGGAAGCCGCTCTGATGAGCTGGTATCCAATCTCGATTTCGCGGAGACTTTTCTGGACCTGGCCGGGGCCGAACCGCCGGCAGATATGCAGGGCCTCAGCCTGAAGCCGCTTTTTACCGGCTCCGTCCCGGGAGACTGGAGGGATAGCGTTTATTACAACTACTATGAATTTCCAGCCGTTCATTCGGTCCGCAGGCATGAAGGCGTGTTTGACGGACGGTACAAGCTGATCTATTTTTACGACCTTGATGAATGGGAATTTTATGATACTGAGAAAGACCCCCGGGAGATGAAATCTGAATATGGAAACCCTGAATATTCTGAAATCATCAAAACATTGCAGGCGGAACTCGAAAGGCTGAAAGCAGAGTACCAGGTGCCGCCTCCTGAACCTCTGGAGAATAATCCGGACGCGTAGAAGAGCCCGATGATCCGCCGGGATGAAATAACGCGGAAAGCAGAAGCAGGTAAACGGTTGACATGAAAAGTCTGAGGTATGTGTTCTTTTCGGCCCTGGTCGCGGCCCTGGGCGGATTTTTGTTTGGTTTTGATACAGCGGTGATTTCCGGGGCGGAAAAATCGGTCCAGGAGGTATTCAACCTGGACGGTTTCTGGCACGGGTTCACCGTGGCTATCGCCCTTATCGGCACTGTTTTCGGAGCCCTGTTTGCCGGGAAGCCGGCTGACATCCTGGGCCGGAAAAAATGCCTGATCATCATTGGAATCCTCTACGCCGTTTCAGCGGCGGGTAGCGCCTTTGCCGGTTCATGGATTCCATTCCTGATATACCGTTTCATTGGAGGAATCGGGGTCGGGGCCTCTTCAGTGGTGGGCCCCATGTATATCTCGGAGATTTCTCCGGCCCACCTGCGGGGAAGGCTGGTAGCGCTTTTTCAGTTTAATGTGGTCTTCGGAATCCTGGTATCCTTCTTTTCCAACTACCTCCTCTCCTCAATCGGCGAGAATGCCTGGCGGTGGATGTTCGGCGTGGAGTTCTTTCCTGCCGCAATATTTTTTTTACTGGTACTCGGAATTCCCAACAGCCCCAGGTGGCTTGTCAGGCAGAATCGCATTGAAGAAGCCCGCCGCGTCCTGGAGGCAGTGGGAGAGACGGATGTTGAGGGCGCAATCAGGGATATCGCCCATTCCCTGGAGGTGCTTTCAGGTTCAGCCGTAAAACTCTTCACCTGGAAATACCGGCTTCCGATCATGTTTGCCGTTCTCCTGGCGAGCTTCAACCAGCTTTCCGGTATCAACGCCCTGATGTATTATGCGCCCCGGATCTTCCAGATGGCCGGCATTGAGAAGGATGCCTCTTTCCTGCAGGCAGTGGCCATCGGGCTGACCAACCTTGTGGTCACCATAATCGCAATGTCCCTTATTGACAGGTTCGGGCGCAAGCGCCTGATGATAGTCGGTTCCATCGGCACCTGCTTTGCCCTGGGTATGGTTTCCTTCACGTTTTTTACCGAGAATTTCGCCGGGTACAATGTGCTTGTCTACCTGATGATTTTCCAGGGATTTTTCGCCTTTTCCCAGGGTACGGTTATCTGGGTGTTTCTTGCCGAAATTTTCCCCAACCGGGTCAGGGGCAAAGGGCAGGCCCTCGGGAGCTTCACCCACTGGGCGTGGGCGGCAGCCATATCCTGGCTTTTCCCACTGGTGGCGGAAAACCCGTTCATCGGGGGAAGGTACTCCTTCCTGTTTTTCAGTGTAATGATGGTCTTTCAGCTCTTTTTCGCCTGGAAAATCATGCCTGAAACCAAGGGTAAGTCCCTCGAGCAGATAGAAAGAGACCTGAAAATAGTTTAATCGGCCCTCATGGCTTTTCTCCAGGTTTCCGTCCCGGCGCGGGCCCTGCCCAGGACCGCTGCCCGGAAGCCGGATTTCCGGAGGCGGAATACGATTTAATCGAATGGAAGGACCTGAAGATGAAAAGGAGAGCTTTTCTTCAAATGAGTTTGCTTTCTTCCCTGCTGGCCGGCAGGTGGGCCGGGGCCCAGGGCGGGGGGAAGAGGCCGAATATTATTTTCCTCTTTACCGATGATCACGCCGTCCAGTCAATCGGGGCTTATGGTTCCCGGATCAATGAGACTCCGAATATTGACCGCCTGGCCCGGGAAGGAGTGATTTTTGACCGGTGTTTCTGCTGCAATTCCATCTGCGCTCCCAGCCGGGCCTCGGTACTGACCGGAAAACACAGCCATGCCAATGGCCTCATGACCAACCTGGACACCTTTGATTCCCGCCAGGTCACCTTCCCCAAACTCCTGAAGGAAGCTGGTTACAAAACCGCCCTGATCGGCAAATGGCACCTGAAGACAGATCCGGTCGGGTTTGACCACTGGGAGATTCTTCCCGGGCAGGGCTCCTATTACAATCCGGATTTCAGGACAGCAGAAGCGAACAATCATTACATCGGGTATGCCACTGACATAACCACCAACCTGGCCCTGGACTGGCTGGAGGAGCAGTCAGGAGAGGAGCCTTTTCTCCTGATGTGCCAGCACAAGGCCCCGCACCGCACCTGGGCCCCTCCTCCCGAGTTCCTGGACCTCTATGAAGATCAGGAGATTCCGGAGCCGGACACCCTTTTTGACGACTATTCCGGCCGGATCGCTGCGTTGAAGGATAATGAAATGTCTATCGCCGGCCACCTGATGTATGACTATGACCTGAAGGTCGCAGGATCAAAGGAACCGGATAAGCTTGGCAGGACCATGGAGAATCCCGAGATTAAGAGGATGAACCCTGAACAGCTGGCCGCCTGGAATGCCGCTTATGGCCCCCGGAACGAAAAATTTCTCAGGGATGATCCAAAGGGCAGGGAACTGGTAAGGTGGAAATACCAGCGCTACATCAAGGATTACCTGCGATGCATTGCCTCCGTTGACAAGAATATCGGCAGGATGCTTGATTACCTGGATAAAAAGGGCCTGGCTGAAAATACCATGGTTGTCTACAGTTCAGACCAGGGATTCTATCTCGGGGAGCATGGCTGGTACGACAAGCGCTGGATGTACGAAGAATCCTTCAGGATGCCCCTGGTAGTTCGCTGGCCGGAAGTTGCATCGGCGGGCTCCAGGGTCTCCGCCCTGGTGCAGAACATTGATTTCGGGCCCACCTTCCTGGATGCCGCAGGTGTTGAAGTGCCCTGGGAGATGCAGGGCGTGAGCATGATGCCGCTCCTGGAAAAGGGTGATAAGGTTCCCTGGAGGGATTCCCTCTACTATCATTACTACGAAGAAGGGGAACACAATGTCCCCCGGCATGAAGGGGTTCGGACGGACCGGTATAAGCTGATCCATTTTTACGACCTTGATGAATGGGAATTGTTTGACCTTGAAAAAGACCCTTCCGAGATGAAGAGCGTTTACAGAGATCCGGATTACCTTGAGATCCGGCAGGACATGACTGCTGAACTGGAGCGCCTCAAGAGGCTTTACCTGGTGCCCGGAACCAGGGGCCGGAGCTGATTTTTCGGGAAAAGGCGCTGAATCAGCTGGATGGCGGAAATCCTGGCCCGCCTGAACCTGGGGCCGGATCAGGCCTTTCCGTCACTGACCAGCCTGGCAAAATGCTCAAATGACCGGTCATAGCTCCTTTCAGCTTCGTGAGGGAAAAAACATCCGGGAAGTTCCCGGCTTTTAAGGTGGTACTGTACGCAATCACAGCACACGGCCCGGCGGCTGCAGGAACTGTATGTGCAGGTGCAGTTCTCAAGGTTGATCTCTTTCTTGCATTCCATAAGTGCATTCCTCTCGATTGTTAGTCAAATATTCTAATACATTTCAAAATTCCATTCAGAGCCTGAAGAAGCCGGGGCATGATGATATTCGCTCGCGTTCCTTAACCTGCGGCAATTGCCTTCAGGCACGGTCTGCGTAATAATCAGGTTAATATGAAAAGACGGAATTTTTTGGTTGGCGGAACACTCGGTGCCGCGGGGGGAATCCTGCACGGATGCGCAAGCGCCACGGATCATCCCACTGCGGATGGGGCAGGGAAAAGCGAAGTGAATTTAAAAGATAGACTGAAGGAATGCCTGGGCGGGGACTGGCCTGATCCTCCCGAACTGAAACCCGAGTCCGCGGAGACGATCCAGAAGGAAGGTTTCCGCATTGAGGAAGTGTCTTACGAAGCTGAGCCGGGAGACCGGATTCAGGCGCTGCTGCTGGTTCCGGACGGGATTGATCAGCATAATAAAGCTCCCGGCATCGCGGTATGGCATCAGCATGCCGGTCAGTATCACCTGGGAAAGAGTGAACCGGCCGGTTTGCAGGGCAACCCGATGCATTTTACCGGTGAGGCGTTGGCCCTTCTCGGATACGTCGTGCTTTGCCCGGACGCGCTCTGTTTTGAAACCCGGGCTGATGACCGCCTTAACGGCAGGGACTTTGAAAGGTTCGAGTTCCTTCGGTACGTGGTCGACGGAAAATCAATGGCCTGGAAGAACATTCTGGACATGCGCAGGGCGGTGGATTACCTGTCTGTTCGTCCCGAAGTCGACCCCGACCGGCTTGGATGCTACGGTCACTCGATGGGATCCACCCATACCTGGCTGGTGGGCCCATGGGAACCGCGTCTGAAATGCCTGGTGGGCAACTGCTGCCTTCCTACTTACGAAGCGATTCATGCACACAAAATTCTGCACTGTTTCCCGAATTTTATCCCCGGATTCCACCAGTATGGAGATACCCCGGACATCGCCGCAATGACCGCCCCCAGGATTCTTCATCTGAATTTCGGGGAAGAGGATGGCGACAGCCCGATTGAAGGTGTCAGGAAAGGCATAAAGTCTATTGAAAAAGCCTATTCCACAGCCGGCGCCGCGGAAAATTTTTCCTGGTACATTGAAGAAGGTGCCGGACATGTCCTTTCTGCAACGATGTGGGAACATGTCAGGAAGACCTTTGAAAAGCTTTAGCCCGCATTTCTCGCCGCTTTTCGCGGCGAGGCGGCGAAGACCACGTACTGACAGGGCGTACTGACAGGGCGTGCGGGCTGGGCGATTGGGGCCGGCGCAGTTCTGCTGCTCGGCTTCCGTTTCAGTCGCCCACCGCCACCTCCAGCCGGGCGGTAGCTGTATATCCGCGGCTGCAGGTCCGGCTGACTGACACCAGGTAAAGGCCCGGTTCACGGTAGGCATGGCTGGTCACTGCATATCCCTCCGGGTTATGGACCTCGGAATTTCCATCTGAACGGACTTCGACTTCAGGGCTTCCGTCCCCAAAATCCCAGATCTCCTTTCCGTCCAGGGGATCGATTCCAAAAGACCGGACCTTGAACGTAATCCTGTCGCCGGCAAGAATATTTTTTGTTGGATGGAAAGCCGCATGAATTGTATGGGGCTGTTCAGCCCCTGGTTTATCCGGATCAACCACAAAGACCGGGCAGAAGTCATGGTCCATGCTGCCGGATTCATCTGTTACCTGAAGTATCTCACTGTAAAGACCTGGCTTGTCGTATTTTATATAATGTATTACCGTGTCGCATTCAGACCCGTCGGAAAGGATCCACTTATACTGAAGCCCTGAATTTTTTTCTTCCAGGGAGACGGATTTGCTTCCGTCCAGGAGAATTTCTTCCCCGGTTAACGCCAATTGATGAGGGCGGGCTACCGCCTGCAACCGGGAAGGATTCTGGGCAAAATAGGACTGCCAGTAAAAAGCATAGCCGTCTTCAGAGCCGAATCTCCCGGATGGCTGGCGCCTGCTGATGTCAAAATGGAAATGGGACCAGCCGCCGCTTCCTCCTTCCTTGCCGAGTTTTCCGATTTTCTGGCCTTTCCTGACTCGGAAACCGGGCCTGATTTCTGGACTGATTGATTTGAAGTGGCTGTGCCTGTAAATCCATCCCCTTGAATCCAGGACATAAACAACATCATAGCGGGGTGAAACCGGAGTATTTTCTAAGTAATCCTCCAGTGTCCGGCCCCCGGATGAGAGTATCAGTCCATCGACGGCCGAGCGAATAACTGTCTGCCCTTCGCTTCCCCCGATATCAAGCCCGTAATGATAATAGATGTTGCTGCCCGGAGTCCCGGGCTCCCTATGAATATCGCTGCGGTCCACGTAGCACGGATCGCTGGTCATCTGGGTGTCAGAGGAAAACCATCCGGCATCAGCAGGATACCCGAAAGCAGCTGTGTCAATCCAGGGTGATTCCGCCGGCCATACCCGGAGCCTGGCATCCCGGTCCAGGGACCAGGGATTAAAAAGGCTTCCGTCCCGGTTATGTACCCAGGCCGAGGTTACAGGGCAATCAATCTGAACACCGGAAATTTTTCGGGGAAGGTTATACATTCCCGCACCCAGCACTAATTCCTCACCATTCACGCTGACTCTCACTTCGGCCCTTCTAACCGCTTTCCGGTAGGCATCAAACTGGTGATTCATCGCCTTGAGTCTGATCTCCGCCCGGCTTCCGTCGGGGAGATCAACAGTCCGTGTTTCATCTATGTTCATGTCCAGGGTGACGAATTCGCTTGCCGCAAGGCATTTGCAGGAGGCGAATTCAGGGTCGCGCGGCTGCCAGTAGAGGCAATTGAGCAACACCTGTGAAAATGAGGCGTGTTCAAAATCCTGCTCAGTGTGCCCGGGCTGGAAATAGAACACCCAGCCTTTCCCGGCGGGCTTATACCAGCCGGAGGTAGGTTCCATCTCCGGTTCCGCCGGAATTGAACTGCTGTCCGTAACCTCGCCGCTATCCATCAGGTATCCAAAGAGAATAACTTTTTCATCCTCTCCGGAAAGTCTCTGGTTGTGGAAAATTTCGGTATTTTCCATGGTGAATGCCGGGTAGCTGCCTTCCAGGTCGGGCCGTTCGCCGAAACTGAATTCCGCTTTGCTGTCATAGTGGACCTTGTGGCTGGTAATGTAGTGGCCCGGCGCGAGATTGACCATGGTGTGGGATGTTTCGGCGGTCACTTTCCATGGAAATTCCCGGTCCCCCGGGAGGATCGACACGCCGAGGAATTTCAGCCACTCGCTGTTTTCTACTTTTGCGGAAGCCAGTGAATGGTGCAGCACCACGAGCTTCTCCCCTGCTTCGGCATAGCTGATCAGGGCTTCTTCCATGATGGGGTCCAGGGTTTTGTGGATGTAGACCATGACAGCTGAATATTCCGACAGGTCTACATAGGTATCTGCCTTAAGGAATGCCTCCTGGGTCATCCGGCCCACTGTCCATCCATCATGCTCCAGATTTTCAGCCAGGGTCGCCAATTCATATGGCTGGTCGGTCATCAGCAGGACAGGCCTGCTTTTATCGGGGAACAGCTCCCAGTAATCGGTGGAGGATACAATATCGGAAGTACAGGAAACACATACAGCCAGGGCCAGGATAAAACCTGCCCTTAGCCTGATGGTAGTGATGCCGGCTGCCAGTCTGTTCATGAATCTCCATCCTGTTGGAATCTGTATTTTTGTTTTTCTTATTATGGAAATAGTATCAGGAAAGAGGAAAAATGGTTTGATTTTGTCATGATTGAGGGGAGAATAGATGATTATGAATAAACAATTGAAGGTACTGATTGCCTGTTCAGCTGTTCTTCTTGTTTTGGCCTGCCCCTGCATGCTGCTTGCTGCTGAAAGCGGCATTCCGGTACTCCCGGGAAAGGTGGTGGAAGGCAATGTTTTCAGGAGCGCCCTGGTAGCGGAGGATGTCAATTACTCCATCTACCTGCCTCCTGACTATGATTATTCTTCGAGGCGGTACCCGGTCCTTTATCTTTTGCATGGTTATACGGACAATGAGACTGCGTGGGTGCAGTTTGGTGAAGTCAACGTATCAGCTGACCAACTGATTGGTGCCGGTGAGATTCCGGCCCTTATCATTGTGATGCCTGACGCCAGATTTACGTTCTATGTGGATGACCATGCCGGCAGGGACCGTTACGCCACCATGTTCTCCGAGGAGTTTATTCCCCACATTGACATGGCATACAGGACCCGGCCTGGAAAGGAATTCAGGTCTGTTTCCGGGCTTTCCATGGGTGG
>CAZOGT010000058.1:12381-12729 GCA_964579015.1 uncultured Acidobacteriota bacterium
TGGATATGGGTCCCTGATATATGCCATGCGCTATCCTGAGCTTTTTGCCTCCTGCGTAGCTTTCAGTGCAGCAATCCGAAATGATGAAATGGTAGTGGAACTGGCCCAGGAAGAATGGGATCGAAGGTACGGAAAGCTGTTTGGCGAAGGGCTGTCCGGAAGGGATCGGCTGACCGATCACTGGCAGGGCTTCAGTGTCATGCACCAGGCCGCAACCCTCCCGGTGGAAACCCTGAAAAAGGTGCGGTGGTATATTGACTGCGGAGATGAGGACCGCCTTGGGGTGGGCAATGCCGAGCTGCATCACCTGTTAATGGAAAGAGAGGTCCCCCATGAATACCGGGTCAG
>CAZOGT010000059.1:0-12687 GCA_964579015.1 uncultured Acidobacteriota bacterium
ACATTCTGCAGAGCCCTCCTCCGGCCGCTCGGCCCTTCACAGGATGGTTTCAGTTGTACAGGGATGGCTCGATTCAGACTGGGGATCGGATCCGGTGAGAGGTGAAACCACCCTCAACATCGGAACCATCAGGGGAGGAGTAGCCGCCAATGTCATTGCCGCAGAGTGCGAGGCTGAGGGCATCTTCAGGCTGTCCGGCCCGGCCAGTGAAACAGAGAGCAAACTGAAGAGCGATTACGCAGATGACCCGGACATCAGTATTGAGATTCTTAGTTCATCCGAACCTCTTGATTTAATGGAAGTCCCTGGATTTGAGCATACGGTCGTCGCTTTTGGTTCAGATGCCCCCTTTTTGGCCGGAATGGGAAAAGTGGTGATGTCTGGCCCGGGGTCTGTCAGCCATGCGCATTCCAGTGAAGAACAGGTTGAATTAAGAGAGCTTCTTGAAGGAGCTGAGGTCTACCACAGGCTGGCAACATTGCTCTGAAATTGAGGAAATCAGGACCCGGATTTTGCATGAAGGGCTGATGATCTGTATCATTATCCAATAATTGAGTTTCGTAATCTTCCGGAAGAATCATTATAAACAGACTATTCAAACCTGGACATAACCGCAGAGAGAGTTTCTTTTCGCTGAGCTAATCCCTGAGATCTGTAAATCAAGAAACCGTCCGGAGTGAAGGATCATAAGAAATCGAGAAAATATGAAAGTGATGAAATTTGGAGGTACTTCTGTCGGGAATGCAGAAGCCATGAGAAGGGTAGCGGGGATAGTTTCCCAAAACCTCGATAAAAGTCCTTTAGTGATTGTTTCGGCGGTCTCAAAGGCTACTGATGCCCTGGTAAAAATAGGCAATGCCGCAGACAGGGGAGATCGTGATGAAGCGGTAAAGCTGGTTGAGTGGTTTGTGGAACGTTACGCCACGATAGCTGAGGAACTCGGATTGGACAGAGACAGTTCTTATTACGAGGACCTTCAAGATACCGGAAGATTGCTGCTTGACCTGGTTCCAAGAATAGCAGATGCAACCGGTTCGGAATCCCTGAAGTGGCAGGACCTGTGCCTGAGCAGGGGAGAGTTCCTTTCGACCCGGCTGCTAACAGCCTACATGGCAGGAGAGGGCATTGAAACGGAATGGATCGATGCCGCACAGTACATGATTACGGACAGTGACCATGGGAGGGCCTTGCCGATAAGGGATCTCTGCCTGGAAAGGGTCAGGGAATTCCTGGTGCCAAGGCTGCAGGAAGGCAGGGCGGTCATATCCCAGGGTTTTGTCGGGGCAGACACAAATGGGGAGATAACGACTCTCGGCAGGGGAGGCTCGGATTATTCAGCCACTTATATCGGGACACTGCTGGATGCGGAGTCAGTGGAGATCTGGACGGATGTCGACGGAATTCTTACCGCTGACCCCTCTCTCCTTTCCGAAGCCAAGAGAATAAGGTGGATGACCTTTGAGGAAGCGGCGGAACTGGCATATTTCGGAGCAAAGGTGCTGCATCCCGCCAGTATTCTGCCGGCCATTGAGAAAGGCATTCCAGTCTGTGTGATGAATTCCCTGAAGCCCGGACAGGAGGGGACTTTCATCCTGGGGGATATGCCGGAAGGTCTGGAGGCCCCGGTTTTCGCCAAGTCTATCGCCTACAAGGAAGGGCAGTCGGTTCTCAGTATCAAGTCGAGCAGGATGCTGATGGCGTACGGTTTTCTGTCCAGGATTTTCCAGGTTTTTGAAAAATATAAGACCTCTGTCGACCTGTTTTCAACTTCGGAGGTAAGTGTTTCAGTCACTATCGACAGCCAGACATACCTTCCGGAGATCATGGAGGAGCTGAGCAGGTTTGCAGAGCTTGAAGTAAGGCAGAAACAGGCGATCGTCTGCGTGGTTGGTGAAGGCCTCTGCATGGAGCCGGGGATTCCCGCCAAACTCTTTGGAGAGTTGCAGGGCATCAGGGTCAACATGATCTCCCAGGGAGCTTCAAGCATCAATATCAGTTTTGTAGTTGATGAGGAGGACCTCCCGGTCGTTATCAGCAGAATCCACAAAAGGTTTTTCGAGGACGGCTTCGACGAGACCTTTTTTGCCTAGCCCGCAATAGCGGTGGGTCGGTGGACTCCTGTCTACCGGCAGCGGGTGAACAGTGGGTACGGCCTTGTGGGGATCGTCCCTTTTTGATCCCTCGGGGACGGGTTTTCACGGCAGGGTCAGAAACAGGACTGGCGGCTATTATTATGAAAATTGCAATATATGGATATGGACGAATGGGGAAAATGGTGGAAGAAACTGCTCTGCAGAGGGGCCATCAGGTCTCCGCGGTCTTTGATGTGGACACGCCCCTGCAGGGCGCTGAACAGCTGGAGGGCTCTGATGCGGTAATCAGCTTTACCCTGGCCGAAGCTGTTATGCCTCTCCTTGCCGCTGCTGCGAAGGCAGGTGTTCCCGTGGTTGAAGGCACTACCGGATGGTATGAGTGCCTTGAGAAAGCCCGGCGCATCCCGGGATTGACCATGGTGTACAGCCCTAATTTTTCGGTGGGTGTATTCCTTTTTGCCGAGGTCGTCAGGGAGGCTGCCCTGCGGTTTGGCCGGCAGGAAGGTTACGACGCCTACATTCACGAATTTCATCACACCGGGAAGGCTGACAGCCCCAGCGGGACCGCCAGGCACCTGGCCGAAACGGTCCTTGAGGCTGACGGCAGCAAGAAGGAGATTCTTGCTGAAGCATGCCACGGAAAGATCAGCGGGGACCAGCTTCATGTCACCTCCACCCGGGCGGGAAGGTTTCCGGGAACCCACGAGGTCGGATTTGATTCCGAGTCGGACCTGGTCCGGATAACCCATACTGCCCACGGGCGGAATGGATTCGCCCTCGGCGCAGTAATGGCTGCGGAATGGATTCCCGGCAGGAAGGGAATTTACACCATGGAAGATTTCATGAAAACAAGGTAATTTTATCCGGGATCGCCGCCCTCCCTTGCCGGGGCATCCGGCAGCCTGCAAAGGTCCGCTTCTCTTGATCTTGCCGGGCCAGCGCGGTTTCGGGCTAAACACTAGAATAATTAGAATAGGTTTTAGATTATGAATATGGAAAAATTCAGGGGGACTGCGGTAGCCCTGGTCACCCCGTTTAATGATGATTTCAGCATTGATGAAGAAAATCTTAAGCAGCTGGTCGAGCGGCAGATCCAGGAAGGTACTGATGTTATCCTGGCTGCCGGGACCACTGGAGAAGCAGCCACTCTATCCATGGAGGAACATGAGCATCTGATGGAGCTTATCTGCGGCCAGGTCGCGGGAAGGATTCCAGTGATCTGTGGAGCAGGCAGCAACTGCACCCGTGAGGCCCTCTTCCTGACCCGCTGCGCCGAAGGCTACGGCGCCGATGCAGTACTCTCCGTCGGCCCTTATTACAACAAGCCGACCCAGGAAGGGTTTTACCGCCATTTCCGGGAAATTGCCGAGTCCACGGACCTGCCGGTGATGATTTACAATGTGCCGGGCAGGACCGGTTCCAATATATCCGCCCGGACTATCCTGAGGCTGGCGGAGATCCCGAACATATTCGCGGTAAAGGAGGCAAGCGGGGATATCAGCCAGATCAGCGAGATACTTCGCAGCCGTCCGGAGGGGTTCCTGGTCCTTTCAGGGGACGACAGCCTGGCCCTGCCCCTGATGAGCCTCGGCTCTGACGGGGTAGTTTCAGTGGCAGCCAACCAGGTGCCCGGCATGTTCAAGGCAATGACCAGTGCCGCCTTTGCCGGAGACTGGGACAAGGCCCGGGAGATCCATTTCAGAATGCTGCCGCTGATGGAGGCGAATTTCATTGAAAGCAATCCCATCCCTGTGAAGGCCTCCCTGGCAATGATGGGCATGATCAAGGATGTCCTCCGCCTGCCGATGGTCCCGGCGTCCAGTGACACCCGGGAAAAGCTGGCGGTGATTCTGAAGGACCTGCAATTAATCTAAAATATTTTGGTGCTGAATCCTCCCCCGCCCCGGGGACACAGGTAAGGTGCCGACAGGAAACAGGACAAGTGAAAGAACTTAAAAGCAGAATAGAAGAGATGTTCGACAGTCCGGAAACCGGGATGCCCGCGGATTTCCCGGAGATTTTCGGCCGGTTCAGGGATTTGCTGAATGCCGGTTCCATCAGGGCCGCGGAACCTTCCGGGGACGGAAGCTGGAAGGTGAATGCCTGGGTCAAGGAGGGAATTCTCCTTGGTTTCAGGTTCGGGGTCATGGGGGACTACTCCCTGGGCCGGGGGTTTAACTATTTTGACAAGTCGACTTATCCCCTCCGCCCCGGATCACTTGGTGAAGGGGTCAGGATCGTGCCCGGTGGAACAAGCATCAGGTCGGGAAGTTATGTGGCGCCGGGTGTGGTTATCATGCCGCCTGCGTACATCAACACCGGGGCCTGGGTCGGGCCTGACACAATGATTGATTCCCACGCCCTGGTAGGGTCATGCGCGCAGGTGGGAGCCAGGGTGCACTTGAGCGCCGCCGCCCAGATAGGCGGGGTACTGGAGCCTATCGGGGCCTCCCCGGTAATCATCGAGGATGACGTGATAATTGGCGGCAACAGCGGTATTTACGAAGGCATAACCGTGAAGCGGGGAGCGGTAATCGGTGCCGGGACCGTCCTGACGGCCTCAGTCCCGGTCTATGACCTGGTCAGGGGAGAGCGCCTCAGGGCCAAAAGGGGACAGTCACTGGTAATTCCTGAAAATGCGGTGGTAGTACCCGGCTCCCGCCCGATGAAATCCCCGGAGTATGCGGTTGAAAACCAGCTGCAGATTAACTGCGGCCTGATTATCAAGTACCGCGATGAGAAGACCGATGCCGCCACGGCCCTGGAAGAACTGCTGCGGTAGAACTGCGGAATAGGGATCAGGAACCTCGCAAAGCAGGCAATTCATGCCTGCCTGGTCACCTTCGCCTCCCGGGCATGGCGATTAGGAGCGGGAATATCCGGCTCCAGCTCAATCGGCCGGAGGCGGGACGAGTTATGAGCCCGCCCTGTTAAAATGAAAATTCGAGAGGCGAGGGATCCCCGGGCGCTATTCCGTCCTTCTCCTGCCAGTTCCCGGTTTCCGGATTCCCGACCCTGACCCTGTAGGTTCCTCTGGAAATAACCTTCGGGGTATAGGATGTTCCCTTTATCCTCAGGATGTATAGCATCTCCCCATTTTTTTCATCCGTAACTGCGACAACCGGGTCTTCGATGCCTGTCACCTCGACGCGGGGAAGCGTGTATTCGGACTGGTTTACGGCCCCGAAGTTCTCCTCCTGGCTGATGGTGCGGGGCCAGCCGGCGAAATGATCCTCAGGTTTGTCCTGGGATGCATCGGTCAGGAAATGCCAGGCATCCGGGGTGTAGGTTCGGTTGTCCCGGTCGAAGGTGATGATGCTGTAGCCT
This sequence comes from uncultured Acidobacteriota bacterium, assembly GCA_964579015.1. Classification (GTDB taxonomy): domain Bacteria; phylum Acidobacteriota; class UBA6911; order RPQK01; family JAPXNP01. The sequence continues at coordinate 5,421 of CAZOGT010000059.1, forward strand.
GAAGCCTTTTCTTCAGCCAGGATATAGCGGGACTTGTTGCGTTCCGTTTCATCCGGGTTGCCGATGGCATAGACATAATTGGGATTCCCGAAGCCGTCCACGTACCAGCCTGTGTTGGGCAGGCCGTGATCAGGCCTGTTCCTTACCGGCACCCCAAGGGTATCAGGAACAAAACGGCGCTCGTAGCCGACACTGATCGCGGGTGTGCAGAAGGCCCACCCTGAGTCGCGGAAATCATCGATTCCATACTGGATCAGGGACGGGATATGCTGGTCTCCGGCTATCTGGAAAGAAAAGGATTTACGCATGATCCGGATGGCCCGGTCCCTTCCCGACTGGGGCCATCCGCCGGAGTCGAGGTCAGCGACCAGGAACATTTTGTTCGCTCCGTGATGGGTGGCGGCATTGGTAAAGATGGTCTGGCTCAGTACGGTCTTCATGTCCGCTCCTTCCCAGTCCATGGTCCATTCCTCCAGGAACTGCTCCTGGCTCTCACCCAGGAAATCAAGGCCTTTCTTATCCAGTCTTCCCGGGTCGTCCAGTTCAAAGTTCAGGTGGTCCAGCCGGCCCTCCCAGTAGGCCACGTTGTCGGGGCCGCTTTTGAAAACACGGTCCGTGATAATCGCGAAACTGATTCTTCCGTAGACCAGCTCCGTGTAAAAAGGAATTATGCCGTGCTTAAGGGGTGTTGGATCCCAGGGATCGGGAAGATGAGAGCATTGAGTCCTGTTGACAGCATTGACCATTTCCGGCGGCTCCACGAACCCTCCGGTACTGTCGGCGTGCTTCATCCATTCTTCAATTGAATTCAGTTCGCCTCCTTCTCCCCAGAGGTTTCCCTGGAACACATCATGGTCATCAGGGGTGCAGATCGTGGGCCGGTCCCGCATCAGGTCACCGAAAGCCCATCCGAACATGTACCATTTTCCAAGGTAATTCAGGATTGCCTGGTCCGCCGGAAAGCGGATGATGTTGTACCCGCCGTTTGATTCGTAGATCTGGTCGCCGGAAAAGTAAAGGATGTCAGGGTCATGGAACTCCAGGTTGTCCACTACCGGGGTGTAGGGGAAAGCGGAAGCGAACTGGCAGGTAAGCCCTCCCATTCGTAAAGGTCTGTCTACAGGGTCGCGGCGGATGGTTCCCTCGTAATAGGCAGGAGTGCCGTCGTCGTCAGGATATACAAGCCGGTAGTCCACGGCCCGTGTGGCGTCCCATTCTTCGAGGCGGAAGAGAGCGATTCGGGAATCAGTTTCGATTGTCGCAGAACCGGCCTCTTCCCATTTTTCCCCGGACTTGAGTTCCAGGCGCACTTCGCCAAGATCGTTTTCTCCCAGGGGAGGCATCTGTGCTGTCAGCTTTACGGTCCCCCTGCTCAGGGTATACATGGACCAGAGGACCGGGCCAAATGCATTTTCAGGTGCGGATGCCACTTTCCCTCCTTCAAGGGTCCAGTCGTCGTACCAGAATCCGGGATTGCTTTTCTTCTCTTCTTCCGCCCGAAACCTGTTGAACAGCGCAACCAGGCCCTGCAGCCTGGTAATTCCCTCCAGGGATACTTCGCCGGTCCTTCCCATTGTATCAACAGCAACCAGGTTCAGGGTGTATCCGCCGCTTTCCGGCAGGGCCTTCAGGGTAAGGTTGACCTCAGAAAGATCGAAATCTTCAGGCAGAGGCTCGGCCTTTTGCTCGATGAATATCGATTTATCAGTAGTAATCCCGGCGGAAACACCCTGCCCGAAATAGCAGAGGGCTTTCACTCCGTCATCCACTTCATCCCAGATGCCGACGCTGAACCCGGCGTAACCGCGGGTTTCCCCTTCCTCCAGCAGGCCAAGTCGTACCGAGGTCGAAAATGACTCGTGCTTATCATTCAGGATGGACGTAAGAAGATTGACCCGCATGTTTTCCCGTTCCCCCCTGCATTCAAGGCGGCCTTTTCTTACCTGCCAGTCCTCCATCGGGACCGCCCAGAATTCCCTGCCGATCCAGGTACGGTCTCCGATGTTGAAGTCAGCGGAAAAGGACGTTTTCTCAATGGCCGAGCAGGAGAAGGAAGCCGCCGGCACCAGGAGTAGAAACAAACTGATAAAAATTCGATTTTTCATGGCCTTTTTCTCACGAGTGTTTTCCGTCAAAAAAGGTGCAGTGTTGAAGCCGCATAACCGAAGCGACCTGAATCTCAATTAAACCACGGATAGAAATTTCCGACAAACAGGAATTTGGAGATTTGTTTAAAGAGGCAGAATTTTTCCTGGTTCAAACAGAAGGAGAAAGCCTATGTCCTGAGCCTGAAGTGTCGCCCATGTCTTGATTGCACCGTCCTGACCGCACCCCTGCACCTGCACCACTTTAAAGTTCGTACATCATCATTCTGATTTCCGGTGTCACGCCAGTACCGGGGAGAGCCATTTCTCCATCTTCTCCAGCGGAACTCCCTTGCGCCCGGCGTAGTCCTCAAGCTGGTCCCTGCCGATTTTGCCAAGGCCGAAGTAATGAGAATCAGGATGGGAAAAGTAGTAGCCGCAGATGGAGGAAGCCGGGTGCATGGCCATGCTTTCTGTCAGCTTGATGCCGATATCCCGGGTGGCATGCAGCAATTCAAACAGGGTGGTTTTCTCCGTGTGGTCCGGGCATGCCGGGTAGCCGGGAGCCGGCCGGATTCCCCTGTATGCTTCCCTGATCAGTTCCTCGGCGCTGAGCCGCTCTTCGGGAACGTATCCCCAGAAATCCCGGCGAACCTGCTCATGCAGCCTTTCGGCCAGGGCTTCGGCCAGGCGGTCGGCGAGGGTCTGGATCATGATGTTTTCATACGCATCCCCGGAAGGGCTTTCAACATCAGGCAGCACTCCTTCCCGGATTTCAGCGGTAACAGCGAACATTCCTATATAGTCAGGGATGCCCGAGTCCTCCGGGGCAATGAAATCGGAAAGGCACCTGTTGGCATTCCCTTCCTTTTTCTCCGCCTGCTGCCTCAGGAAATGGAGCCGGCATAAAAGTTCCTCCCGGCTCTCATCCAGGTAGAGATTGACGTCATCCCCAGTGCTGCCGGCAGGGAAAAAGCCAAGTACGGCCCTGGTGCTGATCAGCTTTTCAGCCATGATCCTTTCCAGGCATTCCAGGGCATCCCTGTGCAGCTTTTTGGCCTCCGGCCCGGCCAGGTGGTCCTCCAGAATACCCGGGTAACTTCCCTTCATGCCCCAGGCCTTGAAGAAAGGCGACCAGTCAAAATATCCGGGAAGTCTCTCAATCGGGTACTCAGGAATGCATTTTGTTCCAAGGAAGGAAGGCGCGGTCGGCATATATCCGGACCACTCCGTCTGCAGGCGGTTTTCCCTTGCACTGGAGATAGGGGTCAGCCTTCCTTTCCGGTCCCTCTTGGCGTGACTCTCGCGCAGAGATTCGTATTCCCTGCGGACCTCTTCGGCGTAGGCTTTGCCGTTGTTCCCGCTGAGCAGGCCGGAGACAACGCCGACCGCTCTCGAGGCATCGGTAACGTACACCACAGGTGCACTGTAACAGGGGGCAACCTTCACGGCGGTATGGGCCTTTGATGTGGTTGCGCCTCCAATCAGGAGGGGGACCTTGAAGCCTTCTTTTTCAAGTTCAGATGCTACATTGCACATTTCATCCAGGGAAGGAGTGATCAGCCCACTCAGGCCGATTATGTCAACTTTCAGCCTGGCCGCCTCTTCCAGGATACGGGCGGAGGGAACCATGACCCCGATATCGATCACCTCATAGTTATTGCAGCGCAGAACAACGCTGACAATGTTTTTGCCGATGTCATGTACATCCCCCTTTACCGTGGCCATCAGGATCCTGCCCTTGGCTGCCGGAAGGGCTCCGTCCTCTCCCGTATCCATGAAAGGAAGGAGAACGGAAACGGCTTTTTTCATTACCCTGGCACTCTTTACAACCTGGGGAAGGAACATTTTTCCGGAGCCGAAAAGATCCCCGACAGTGTTGAGCCCGTCCATCAGGGGGCCTTCGATCAGCTCAATCGGATGCTTGTAAAGGGGCAGGGCTTCCATGACGTCAGCTTCTATGTGCTGATCAATGCCCTTGATCAGGGCATACTGCAGCCGTTCAGTTACGGGGTCCCCGCGCCATTCTTCAATCCTGTTTTCCGCCTCTTCCCTTCCGGAAAAGGTCCCCGCGATTTCCAGGAGCCTTTCCGTGGCATCAGGCCTTCTGTTGAGGACAACGTCAGTCACCCGCTCCTTCAGGAGAGGGTCGATGTCTTCGTAGACTGCCAGCTGTCCCGCATTGACAATGCCCATGTCCAGGCCGGCGGATATGGCATGGTAAAGAAAGACGGAGTGCATTGCTTCCCGGACCGCGTTGTTGCCGCGGAAAGAGAAAGAGAGGTTGCTGATGCCTCCGCTGATCCTGGCCCCGGGCAGTTCGGACTTGATCCACTTTACGGTTTCAATAAAATCCAAGGCGTAGTTGTCATGCTCTTCTATCCCGGTGGCAACCGCATAGACATTGGGGTCGAAGATGATGTCGGATGGGGAGAATCCTGCCTTATCCACCAGCAGCCGGTAGGCGCGGGAACAGATCTCCTTTCTCCTTTCCAGGGTGTCGGCCTGCCCCTGTTCGTCGAAAGCCATGACAATAACGGCGGCCCCGTAGAGCATCGCCGCTTCGGCTTGCTCCAGAAATTCACCCTCACCATTCTTGAGACTGATGGAGTTGATAATTGACTTTCCCTGGACACATTTCAAGCCTCCCTCGATCACTTCCCAGTTGGAGGAATCAAGCATTACCGGAACTCTGGAAATATCAGGCTCACCGGCGATCATGTTCAGGAACCTGACCATGCAGGCCTGGGAATCGAGCATTCCTTCATCCATGTTGATGTCAATTATCTGGGCCCCGTTTTCCACCTGTGCAAGCGCAACGGACAGGGCTGTCTCATAATCTCCGGAGGTTATAAGGCGGGCGAATTTTCTCGAACCGGTGACATTGGTCCTCTCCCCAATGTTAACGAAGAGGGAGTCCTTGCCGATATTCAGCGGTTCCAGCCCGCTCAGCCTGGTCCGGGGCTCTGTGTCCGGCCGGCGCTTTCGTGGTTCCGCCCTCTCAAACACCTCAGATATGGCCCTGATGTGTTCAGGGGTGGTCCCGCAACACCCCCCGATGATATTCACGAGCCTGTTGTCCCGGTATTCCCGGAGTATTTCAGCCATTTCCTTTGAGCCCTGGTCATATTCACCAAACTGGTTGGGCAGCCCGGCATTGGGGTAGGCGCTGATAAAGACATCGGACACCTCTCCCAGCTCCTTGACGTATGGTTTCAGATCCTTGGCTCCCAGGGCACAGTTGAGCCCCACAGCCAGGGGGCGGGAATGGGCCACGGATATCCAGAAGGCCTCGGGAGTCTGACCGGTAAGAGTCCTCCCGCTGGCATCCGTGATAGTGCCGGATATTATGAGGGGCAGAGGGTTCTCAATGAACTCCGGGCAGGTATGGACCGCGTAAATGGCAGCCTTGGCATTCAGGGTATCGAAGATGGTCTCGATCAGGATAATATCAACACCCCCTTTAATCAGGCCGCGGGCGGCTTCCCGATAAGCTACAGCCAACTGGTCAAAGGTGATGCTCCGTTTTGCCGGATCATTTACATCCGGGGAAATGGATGCGGTGCGGTTGGTAGGGCCAAGGTTTCCGGTAACAAAACGCGGTTTCTCGGGGTTCCGGGCGGTCGCCAGATCAGCTTCTTCGCGGGCGATCTCTGCCGCCTTAAGGTTCATCTCGTAGGCAAGACCGGAAAGGTCATAGTCAGCCTGGGAAATGGCGTTGGCATTGAAGGTGTTGGTCCCGATGATGTCAGCCCCGGCCTCCAGGTAGCTGCGATGGATTTCGGCAATCGTTTCCGGTTGGGTGAGGGTAAGAAGCTCATTGTTCCCCTTGAGGTGACCGGGATTATCCCGAAAGCGCTCTCCCCGGAAGTCCTCCTCAGAAAGCTTATACTTCTGGATGACAGTGCCCATGGCTCCGTCCATGATTAGAACGCGTTTTTTTAATAAAGCCTTGAGTCGTTCAGCCTTGAAATTTTTCACTTAGCAGGTTCCCGAAAAAAAAGGAGTACTGTTTCAGGCACTCTTCCTTGTTTCTTGTCTTTATGATGCTCTGTCTGATATTGTAACTAATTTGAAAGGTTTCAGTCGCCGCAAAAGTTTATTACAGGAGGTTTATGGGTTTTCTGCGGGTTTAGCGAAATATCTCCTATCCCAAGCAGCACCAGGGAGGCAGGTTCAGGAACCGAGGTTCCCCCGTAGCTGGAGACGTGAGAAATTCCAGCAATCTGTCCCCTGTTGTTGACGACCTCTTCTGATTATAAACCATAAACCCTTGCCCTGAAAACAGACATCCTGATTTTTATGCCTTATAATCAGTATGGGTTTAACATGCGGACGAAGTAATAAAATGAATGGAGATAAGAATGAAATATTGTCTGATTTTTTCACTGCTGTCAGCTTTTCTGGTTGTGGCTCCTGTTTCAGCTGGAGCAGTCGAACCCGCTGAAACCATGCAGTTATTTGACGGGAAATCCCTGGATAATTTCTACACCTGGATGGCTGAGACTGGCAGGGAGGACGTCAACCGGGTTTTTTCGGTAGTTGACCAGATTGACGGAGCCCCGGCTATCAGGGTCAGCGGCCAGGGTTACGGGGCGTTCATTACTGAAAAGGAGTATAAGAATTATCATTTGGTGGTTGAGTTTCGCTGGGGGCTGCTGACCTGGGGCAACAGGAAGGACGCCGCCCGGGACTCCGGTATACTTGTGCACTGCCAGGGACCGGACGGAAACACCGGGAAAGATTTCAAAGGGCCGTGGATGCAGTCCATTGAAACCCAGATTATCGAAGGTGGAGTCGGCGACATCATCCTGGTTGCCGGCTGGGATGAGGAAGGCAACCGCCTTAAGCCTGTCGCCACTTCAACGGTAGTTAAGGACCGTGACGGTGAAATGGTGTATTCACCGGATGGAGAGGCTGTAACCCTGGACAGTGGGCGCATCAACTGGTCAGGCCGTGACCCTGACTGGGATGGCAGCCTAGGGTTCGTGGGGAAAAATGATGTTGAAGGGCACGGGGATGAGTGGACTACCCTGGAAGTGATATGTGACGGTGACGTTATTACCAACATCGTTAACGGGCATGTAGTGAGCAAGGTCTGGGACACCAGCCTTACTGAAGGAAAAATTCTTTTCCAGACCGAGGGAGCCGAGCTCTATTTCCGGAAGATAGAATTAAGACCC
>CAZOGT010000060.1:0-6882 GCA_964579015.1 uncultured Acidobacteriota bacterium
GGCCTGCGAATTCGACTATTCCGGCACTCAAGCCTGCAAAGCCCTGAAAGAAGAGGGCTATCGCATCGTGCTGGTGAACTCGAACCCGGCCACCATCATGACCGACCCCGAATTGGCCGACGCCACCTATATCGAGCCGATCACGCCGGAGTTTCTCACCAAGATCATCGAGAAGGAGCGCCCGGACGCCCTCCTCCCCACCATGGGGGGACAGACCGCGCTCAACACCGCCATGAAAGAAATAATAGCCAGGAAAAAGCCGGAAAAGGCATCCACCAGGAAAACCAATCCCAGGGCATGGAATTCAACAGGCGCTCCCCCGGTAATACTGAAATAGCTTATTGCAGTCAAAAAAGCCCCGGCTGCCAATGATCCCAGCAGGTTCATGTAGCCGGCCAGCTTGCGGTTACCGGCCATTAACGGGACAGCCAGCGCGGTCACCAGATAAATCGCCATCGCACCAAGCAGCAGGTTATGGATTAAAATATCATTCATGGATAGATTCCCTTTAATCAGCGTTTGCCAACGTAATCAATAAATCCCTGAGCATATCGGCAGACTCCTTTACAGCTCTGGTCATCCCTTCGCCGAAATCAATGTCTCCGGCAACGATTCCCAGCAAATATGTCTCTTTCCCATGCTCTTCAAAAATTTTTCCGCATAACTCAAGCGTCAGCTTGTGGGTCGAAAAATTGCTCAACAATTCAGAAAACCCGGAAAGCTTCCCGAAAACCACTGAACCCGGTTCTTCAGAAGCCTCAATCGCGTCCACTATTACTATATTTTCACAATCGAGCTCTGCCAGCTGAAAGACATAGGCTTCAAGTACATCCTCAACCACCTGGGTTTTCAGGCTGTCCCCTGAAATCCTTCTGCCGACTTCCTCCACTATATATACCCCGGCTGCATCGTCCCTGCGCAGCGTGTTTCCCATTCCGACGAGGCAGGTTTTTTCGTTCATCGGAACCTGCTCCAGCCCGAGCGAAGAAGACGCGTTCATCAGATCTGTTCACCCAGGGTCTTGATCTGACGGTAGGTGTATACCGGCCCGTCGGTGCAGACCAGGGTCCTGCCAATCGCGCAATGCTGGCATTTGCCGATGCCGCATTTCATGTGCCTTTCCAGGGTTGACATTATGTGCTCGTCACTCAGCCCCCTGTTCATAAGCTCCCCTATTACCGCGTTGAACATGATCGGGGGCCCGCAGACAAAGGCCACGGTATTCTCGACCGGAACATCAGCCTTGTCGATCAGGGTATGAACAAAACCGGTCTCCCCTTCCCATCCTTCCACCGGGCGGTCAATAGTAATGTAGGTCTCAAAACCGTCAATCTGGAGCCATTCTTCGATGTTGGACTGGTACATCAGGTCACCGGGGCTGCGTGAACCGTAAATCAGGATAATCCTGCCAAAATCTTCCCGGTGCTGGAGCACGTGAACAATCGAAGACCTGAGCGGAATCAGCCCGATTCCGCCGGCTACGTAGACTACGTTCTTCCCCTTGATTTCCTCGAAAGGGAATCCGTTGCCGAATGGCCCCCTGATGGCTAACTTGTCGCCCGCCCGGAGCTGATGGAGGGCGTTGGTAACCTTGCCGACCGCCCTGACGGAAATATGAAACCTGTCGTTTTCAGGACTCGGAGGAAGGGAGACCGCGAATTCCCCGGCACCGAATATGGTGCACATGATGAACTGGCCCGACCTGATGCGGAAATTCTTCTCCACCTCTGGATCATCAAAGGCGAGATAAAAGGTCTTCACCTCGGGGATTTCGTCCCTGACCTCGACAACCGTAGCTATTTCAGGTGTCGTTACGATTACACAACCACTATTGTTTTTACAGTTTTCGCTCATAAAAACTCACCTAACTGGTAATTTCTCTCCGGATGTATGTCACAACATTGGGCAAACCGATATCCCCCGGGCACACCCAGGCGCACCTTCCGCAACCGACGCAACCCGGCCTCAGGTATTTTTTTGACTGGGAATAGGAAAGCTTGCAGAAGAATCTCTTATTCCGCCTGTCTTCAACCGGTTTGCGGGGATTATGGTCCCCGGCCATCCGGGTATATCCTTCATAGGAGCATGAGTCCCAGGTTCTCAGGCGGTCGGTATCGGTTTCCCCCACGGGGGCATCTTCAATATTGAAGCAGGAGCAGGAAGGGCAGACAAAGGTGCAGGCCCCGCATTCAAAGCACTGGTTGCCTATATACTCCCAGTTTTCCTCAGTGATGAAACCCGTAGTCACCCGGTTGGTGACCCTGGAGATCCAGGCTTTGTTTTCAGTGGCTTTTCCGTCAAAACTGTTGATGCTTTTATCAATGACAGCAACCTTTTCTGCTTCGTATTTCTCCTGTTCAGCTTCTTTCAGGCCCAGCTTGTCAACGAGCCTCTGGCCCTTCGGGCTTCCAACCTCGACCAGGTAATGGTTATCCAGCCTGGTAAGGTTCAGGTCATAGCCTTCCACTGCATATGGCCCGCTGTCCGTGCACACGCAGAAACACTGCGGAAAAGGCGTGGTGCATGTATTCGACACGATGAAAAGCCGGTTGCGATGGGCCAGGTAGAATTCATCCACGAATTCCTGTCCCAGGTAAAACCTGTCCAGGCAGAGAATGCCATTCAGGTCACAGGACCTCAGGCCGAACAGCGCCTTCGGCCTGGTAAGCTCCTCGAGCTCAACCAGGGCCTCCTTGGTCCGGCTGTCATACCGGTACCTGATTATTCTTTCAAGCTGCGGGAAAATCACTTGTTTGGCGGGATTTGACGGGATCGCCGCCTCCAGGTCTATGGAGTCGGGAGTCTGGGCTCTCTGAAAAAAGACCTGCCCCGATCTTTCCTCCTTGACCGGCCCGTGCAGATCGTAATCAGCCCCGAGTTCCGAAGCGATTCTCTTGACGTCGTCTTTATCTATTAAATACATCATAATTAAAGCTCTCTCAATTTTTACCGGACTGCTTCAATGCGAACCGGTATTGATGCATTCTCCCCCAGTTCCAGGCTCTCTCGATGCTGCAGCAGGAACTGGGTAATCATCTCCTTCACAAAATAGGGCATGTAAGCGGTTCCCGGCCTGACGTCCCTGGAAATCCTCGCTTTGACCTCTACGGAGCCGGAAGGGGATACTACGTTGACATTCCAGCCATCCCTTACTTCCAGCTTCTCCGCATCTTCCCTGCATATTTCAACATAGCCTTTGGGATAGAGGAGCAATTCAGTGTTATATTCCCGTTTAGGAATGAAGGTCTTCTTCATCAGGTTATTCAGGTGCCAGAAATGCATGGCCTTGCCGACCATCAGGAGCCAGGGGTATTCCTTTTCAGCTTCCGGGGAGCTGTAGTGGCCGCCGGTCGGCACAAATTTCAGTTCCTGGGTTGCTTTTCCGGCATCAAAGGACCTGCAGCCGTCCGGATAGTCATTGTTGCAGGGCCACTGGATGCCCCCGATAATTGAGTCGAGGCGGGAATGGCTGATTCCCTGGTAAGCAGGTGTCAGTGCCGCGATTTCCTCCATGATACCAGCAGGACTGGAGTATTTCCATTCATGGCCGAGTCCGGCGGCGATCATGCTGATCACCTCCCACCCGGGCTTGACTCCTTCAATCGGTTCAACTTTCTTCCCGGAAAACTGGACCCTTCTGCCGGTTGTCGTGCATGTCCCTTCGGTTTCCACGTAGGACGCAATCGGGAAAATGACATCGGCCATCTCAGAGAAAGCGTTGCTGAAGGCTCCGAGGTAGACCACGGTGTCGATCTCCCTGATTTCTTCGGCGTTCCGGATAATCCCCTCGTCATGATCGACTACAAAGATCAGCCTGGGCTTCTCCTGGAGAAGCTCGTATACCGGCTTACCGGGTTCCGCGCAGAAATCATTCCCCCAGGCTTTACGGAATTTTTCTATGGCCGCGACATCCCGGACATCCTGAAACCCTGTCAGCCGGTTCGGGACCGCACCCATGTCGATGCCTCCCTGCAGGTTGGTGATTCCGGGTACCGGATTTACTCCAGAGGCGGTAGTCCCGACTTTTCCTGCCAGCAGGAAAAGATTGAAGATCATTTTAACCGTACCCGGCGTAATTCCTGAAATCCCGGTCGGAAAGAACACCATGGCTGATTCAGCCTCAGCCAGGGCGCGGGCCGTTGACCTGAGTGTCTTTTCCGGGATTCCGGTCTTTGCAACCGCATCGGCAATCCCCAGGGTCTCCACTTCGGCTTTAAACTGGCTGAAGTCAGAAATTGAGGCCTTGACCCTGGTAAGGTCCACCATTTCTTCAGAAATGATAAGCCTCGCCAGGGCGGCCATCAGGATTTCCGTGGATCCGGGCCTTACCTGGAGAAACCCCGAGCTCAGCTTTGCCATCTGGGTACGGCGGCTGTCCACGGTAATTACCTGCTTGCCGTTCATTGCCGCCAGGTGAATCTCGCTTCCGATGATTGGATTCTGTCGCGTGATGTCATGGTCGACGACCATGATGAGATCCGTCTTATCGATATCTTCGACCGAGCCGGTCATGCCGGGAAAACCGGTCCCTTCGTTGATAATTTCCAGAGAGGACTGTTGCCATCCCTCGGAATCAAGGGAGATATTTCCTGTTTTCAGGACCTCCCTGGCAAGGCGCATCATAAGATACTGCTCTTCATTCGAAGACCTGGGGGAAGCAAGGACGCCGATTTCAGTAGCCGGATCGAGCCCGGCCTGTTTTATCCTGTCATTTAAGAATGATACGGCCCCCTCATAGGTGGTTTCTTCGAGCCGCTGATTCATCCTGACCAGGGGCCTGGTCTGGCGTTCACTGGTCCTCAGCAATTCATGGATATGCCAGCCCCTGACGCATAGCCTCCCCTTGCTGACCGGATGCTGTTGTGCGGGGTACACGCCTTCAATAGCGTCCCCTGTAGTCTTCAGAAAATGTCCGCACCCTGTACCACAGAATGTACAAACTCCAAACTGATAACTCATTAGGTATTTCTCCTGAAAGTACTCCGTCCGGTCCCGCTTCTCTTTCCGGAAAGCCGGCCCCTCTGGACCGGTTCCCGAAAGGGCCTCTATTCACTTTTCACCCTGGGCTGAGCATGTCCGGATGTTCAGCCTATTCTTTTTCCAATAAACGCCTGATTAGGTACAGGAAGTTAGAGGAAGTGGAAACAGCTCCCGTAAAACGTTCCCTGATCATACCCTTCGGCAAAGTTCTTACAGTTGCATGAATCTCTTCGATCCTGGAATTCAAAAGGTCCAGTAAATCAAGGCATTCCTGCCTGCCTCTATTTCCCTTCAGCTCGTTTACTGTATCCCCGAGACAGGCTGGATTTTTGAATCCTTTCCTGAGGGATGCCTTTTCATGCGCGGGCAGTCCCCGGATCAGGTTTTCGTTGATGCACACCCTGGCGATCCTGTATCCCAGCCGTACTTCATCGGAATTTCGATTCTTCTTCCGGTCGGGAAACCTTCTGAAGTATGACTCGCCAAGCAGGAGCATTTCGTCTCTGTTGAAATCAAAATCACCATCCAGTTCAATGACCGACTTCTCAAAGGACCCGAGGCTCTTGCTATTGTTAAACAGATCCGTCAGTCTCGAAGTCATTGGCAAAACTCTCCGGGAATATTAGCCTTCCCTCTGGAGCAGGGAGATCAGTTAAGCAGAAAGTTTATTGTTTCAGTATTCGCTTCCGGTTACCGCCTTGCGGAGAGTTCAGCACCAGTCCGGCCTTCCTGATTTCAGGGGAAATTATAACATGATATGAAATTCGATATGATTCGCGGTCCCGCCTCTTCCATGCCGCGTTTGCACCTGCCTTGAGCACAGGTTTTCCCGGAACCGGAGACATGGAGCGGAAGTTGCAGAGCTGTTATAATTAACAGCCTTTGGAATAGTCGTTATCACGGAGACAAATTATGAGCAAAGCAAAAATCGCGGTCCTGGCTATTGCCCTCCTGGGGGTTCTTCTGGTCACAGTCCTCCTCGGAGCAGCCCTTCTCTGGGTAGGAAAAGACAGATCCTCTTCCTACAGGGAGACGATTCTGGAAATAGATTTACCTTCGGCAATAGCAGAACTTCCCGGAGATGAGGCTTTAACCATGCTTTTTCAGCCCGGTCAGTTGAGTATCTGGGAGTTCAGAAAGGCGTTGTCATCCGCTGCAGCCGATGAAAAAATCAGGGCGGTTTACCTGAAGGTGCCTCTTCTCATGATGAGCTGGGCCCAGGTCGAAGAAATGCGGGATGAATTGATTGGTTTTAAGAAATCCGGGAAATCGGTTCATCTTTTTCTTAACCTCGACATGGCCACTGAAAAAGAGATGTTCCTGGCCTCTGCGGCCAGTGAGATCTACATGAATCCCGCCAGCAATCTGCTTCTCGACGGATTCATGGCCGAGACTGTCTTCCTCAAGGGAACCATGGAAAAGCTGGGTGTTGTCCCGCAGTTTCTCCAGTTGAAGGAATACAAGAGCGCTGAAACCTATTCCCGAAATCGGATGACCACTGAAATCAGGGCCATGTACCGGGAAATCCTCACGGATCTGCAGGACCACTTCCTGTTGACTGTCTCGACTGAAAGGGGCCTCCACCTCGAAATCCTCCAGAACTACGTCAACAAGGGCCTTGTTTCAGGTCAGGAGGCACTGGACCTCGGCCTTATCGACGAAATGGGCTATTCCAGCCTGATTGCCGAGAAGCTCAAAGACCAGTACCAGCTCCCGGCGGAGGCTGAGTTCATCCCCCTTTCGCGGTACCTTAATTCTGAAAGGATTTCCGTGGAAGGCAACACCAGGGCCCGGATAGCGGTTGTAGAAGCTTCAGGGACCATCATCACCGGGCGGAGCCATGCTTTCACAGATATGCTGGGGGCATCAAGCCTCACTGGAACTCTCAGCGGCATCAGGAAA
>CAZOGT010000060.1:6892-12594 GCA_964579015.1 uncultured Acidobacteriota bacterium
ATTGACGGACTGATCCTTAGGGTTAACAGCCCCGGGGGATCCGCCGTGGCCTCGGACATGATATGGCAGGAAATCGCAGGAATTGAGGCTTCCGGAAAGCCGGTGGTTGTGTCCATGTCCGGAGTTGCAGGTTCCGGCGGATATTACATAAGCATGGGCGCCCGCAAGATTGTCTGCCAGCCGACGACCATCACCGGATCAATCGGTGTGATTTTTGGAAAGTTCGATATTTCCGGCCTTCTGAAAAAACTGGGGATGGAGGTGGACAGGGTAAAGATATCCCCTAATGCGGACCTGCTCTCTATCTACTCATCCCTTTCCAACGAACAGCGGGCCTTACTTGAAAAGATGATGGAGGAGACCTACAGGGATTTCGTGGAGAAGGGGGCTGCAGGGCGGGGTGTCAGCTACGAGGAGTTTGAACCCAAGGCTCACGGGCGTATCTACTCCGGGAACCAGGCCCTGGAAGCGGGACTGGTTGACGAACTCGGAGGATTCTCGACCGCTGTCAAGGTGATGAAAAAGGAGCTGGGGCTCGAGGACTCTGACAAGGTTATGCTGGAAATATTTCCCAGGCCCAAAACCCTCTGGGAGAGCATTTCTTCAGGTAATATTTTCGATATCGCGGCAGGGCGTCCGGGCCTGACCCTCCGCAGTCTGCTGAACGAGATTGAATCCACGGAGATCCCCGTACAGTGGCTCCTCATGCCGGAAGTGACAATTAAGTAAGAGCTCTCGAAAAAGGGGGCCGGCCAGACTGGGTTAAGGCGGAGCAGGACAGTACCAGGCTTCCTGCCTCTTAACAATCAACCCGCGTCCCTGACTATCAGCTGTTTCTCTCCAGTCCGGTAACCTGGATAACAACTTCCCGGTTGCGGGGCCGGTTGTCAAAATCAATCAGGACAATCTGCTGCCAGGTGCCCAGGTGCATGCGCCCCTTTATCAGCGGCACTGTCAGGGACGGCTTTAACAATGAAGCCCTGACATGTGAGAAGCCGTTTCCGTCGTGCCATGTTTGTTCATGGTGATAATCAAGTGTAGGAGGGGCCAGCCGGTTGAAAAGCTCTTCAAGATCACGAACCAGTCCGGGCTCATACTCGACGGTGGTTACCCCTGCCGTAGCACCTACGACAAAAACCAGTATCTGCCCGTCCCACAGCCCGCTTTCAGTCACTTTGTCCTGAATTTCTCCGGTCAGATCCATCACGTGGCAGAAGCCACTGGTCTTAACTGAAATTGAATAGTTTTCGATTCTCATTGCCATACCTCCCTCTCTCGATGTTGAACTGATGTTCAGGGTGCAGGCCTATTCTACAATAACCTGTCGATCCTTAACTCCCGGGGCTTCTTCTGGCAGTGGGGACAGAAGTGGGAACTCCTTCCGCCTACCTGGATTTTCCGGACCAGGCTCCGGCATTTTCGGCACTCCAGCCCCTCCCTTCCGTATACATTCAGCATCTCCTGAAACCCTCCCTCTTTTCCCGCGCTGTTCCGATAATCCCGAAAAGTCGTTCCTCCAAACCTTATCCCCTCCTCGAGAACCCGCGGAATCGCATGGTAGAGTCTGCGGATATCTGCAGGTTCCAGGGAGGAAACCGGTGTTTCGGGATGTATGCCTGACTCAAAAAGGGCCTCGTCGGCATAGATGTTTCCCAAGCCGCAGACATGGGACTGGTTCATGAGAAACGGCTTGACCTGCCCTTTTCTGCGGGCCAGGATCCGCTTGAACGCAGTCAGCGTAAAGCCTGCTGAAAGCGGCTCAATTCCAAGCCGGTTGAAATAATCTGAGAGGTCTTTTTCTTCGTAAAAGAGGAGAATCCTTCCGAACATCCTCGGGTCCCGGTAAAGGAGCACACGGCCGGAACGAAACGAAAGGATCATGTGAATATGGCGCTCGGCGGGCCCGGTGGAGTGCCGGCCGAAATGAGGCCCGTTTTCATTTTTAACCACCAGGCTTCCGGTCATGCCTAAATGAACCACCAGCCGGTGAGTGGAGAAATAAAGAACCAGGTACTTGCCCCGTCTCTCAACCTGCGTGACCGGCAGGCCGGGCAGTAATTCAGATATTCCTGATTGATCCGTTCGAAAAATCCTTGAACTCGAGCAGAAAACAGTTTTGACTGTTTCCCCTGTGATGTTCTCTTTCAGTCCCCTAAGAACCGTTTCGACTTCAGGCAGTTCAGGCATATAACTTGGAAATGGACAGCAGGACAGGAAGCAGCGCTTCAGTCAACCTTCACATATTTCTGGAAAACAGGCATCAGGATTTCAACCTTCTCATCCCATTGCCCGTAAAACTCAACGCCAAAGCAGTCTCCATTATCGTAAACTGCAACTACCCGGGCTTTAAGCATATTTTTTCTGTCTGGGACACTGTTAGCTTCGGGAAGTATGGCGACCTCTATCTCGACCCCTTCGGCGGGAGATTTCCGCTCCGAAAAAATCCTGGCGCCGTTAAAAGATAAATTGGTCAAAACAGCCTTGAACTCAAAGCCTTCCCCCCAGCAGTAACAATCCAGGCTGCAGTCCCACCGATGAAATCTCCTTCTGTCTTTCATAAAAGGCCTCGACGAATTATCAAGGATGGGATGTGCTGTCCCAGTCATTAAAATCACCTGCTAACGATACTCTGCCACAACTCTGGTCACCAGGCAACATAAATGTGATTCTGGTCTGACTATTTTTGGTTTTTGACTTTTAAATCATTATAAATATTTGCTGTTTAATCTGAATCTGGCTCGGGGACCAGGACTCGAACCTGGATCGACGGCTCCAAAGGCCGTTGTCTTACCGCTTAGACGATCCCCGAATAACGGAAATATTTTTCGGGTTTATTAATGATAACTTAAAGCTGATCAACAGACAAATCGGGGTATTCGAAAACGGTTGATCCCCCCTTTTCAGCGCGGACCAGCGCTCAGGCGAATGGGGCCTGGAAAAACCCGGGGGCGCTGCTCCCGGCCAAAATTTCTCTGAATTGCAGCAACTCGCGCCGGTGATCGGTATAAAAGAGGGGACTCCTGGAAAGGGCGTTATCAGCAAGCCGCAGCACCCCTTCCGGATGCAGCTTCATCTTCGATCCTGCGTGTTTGAGGTAAGATCCGTAATCCAGGGCAAAATCAGTATTCCTGTAACTGGAAACCGGCTGTTCCACGAGAGTCAGGCGGTTGACCTGGCAGAAAAATCCCCCGTTCAGCGTAATATCTACAAAAGGCTCAAATTCACAGGCGAAATTGAGAATTGCACGTTCCTCCGGCAGGTTTAAAAGTCCGCTTACTGCGGTTGCGGCGGCCTCCCTGGAATAGACCCGGTATCCGCTCTGGATATCGGGAGGGCACCCATTCCAGAAACGCTGGTCCATCACCCTGCCGGACTCACCCATTTTCAGGGAGATCATTCCAGTCAGGATATCATTGGTGAACCTTTCCCATTCCTGGCGGACCCATCCCATCGGCTTTTCAAGGGAAGCCCTTGATCCCATGATACAGACACTGCGGTTTCCCGAATCCTTGGAGGCATGGGCCAGAAAATCGACCATCCTGGGCATATCCTCCACAAAATGGTCCCCATCGCAGTCACGGGTAGCAAAATACTCAGCGCTGGTTTCCTGCAGCAGGATCTCCAGCCCTTCCCTGACTGCCCCGGCTTTACAGCGGTTCTTCTGCAGGGTATGAACCTTGACACCGAACAGGGCTGATTCACTGGATGCGGATTTGAAGATTTCCTCGGCAGCAGTCCCGATGTCCACCACTGCCAGAATATTTTCCCGGGGGCAGGCCAGGCCCTGGTTCAGGAACGTTTTCTCAAGTATGCCCCTGATCAGGCCGGCATCCTCTTCCGGGCTGAAGTGGACTGGAACCACTACGGCTATTCGTTGAAAAACGTCCGGGTTTCTATACATGTTAAAAAAAGGAGGCAGAGGAATCCATGAACAGTCGACCTACTCTTCCGCATTCTCAGCGGATATCCGGGGTACGATTCCGAGAGCTTCCTTGATTTTAGCCTCGATTTCATCAGCCTTGTCGGGATGTTCCTTCAGAAAATTCCTGGCATTTTCCCTGCCCTGCCCCAGGCGCTCATCCTGGTAGGAAAACCATGACCCGGACTTGCTGATGATATTGTGATCTACCCCGAGATCAACCAGCTCACATGTCCTGGAAATTCCTTCCCCGAACATGATGTCAAACTCAGCTTCCTTGAAAGGGGGAGCCAGTTTATTCTTGACCACTTTAACCTTGGTTCGGTTTCCGATGTTATTCTCACCATTCCGGATGGATCCGATTCTCCTGATCTCAAGACGGATTGATGAGTAGAACTTGAGAGCCCGTCCCCCGGTTGTTGTTTCGGGGTTCCCGAACATTACGCCGATTTTTTCGCGAATCTGGTTGATAAAAATAAGGCAGGTATGAGACTTGGAAACAATTCCGGTAAGTTTTCGCAGGGCCTGGGACATCAGCCGGGCCTGCAGGCCCACGTGGGAGTCCCCCATTTCCCCTTCCAGTTCCGCTCGAGGGACAAGTGCGGCAACGGAATCCACAACCATGATATCAATACCTCCGCTCCTGACCAGGACCTCGGCTATTTCCAGGGCCTGTTCGCCGGAGTCCGGCTGGGAGACCAGTAAATCGTCGATATTCACGCCCAGCTTTTCGGCATAATTGGAATCCATGGCATGTTCCGCGTCAATGAACACAGCAGTCCCCCCCAGTTTCTGGGCCTCGGCAATCGCATGAAGGGCCACTGTGGTTTTTCCGCTGGACTCAGGGCCGTAAACTTCAATAACTCGTCCCCTGGGAAGGCCTCCTATCCCAAGGGCATAATTTATGGATATGGAACCGGAAGGAATAACGGGGACATCAATATTTCTTCCTCCGCCCATCCTCATGATCGAACCTTTTCCAAACTGACGTTCAATTTGGGAAAGGGCCATTTCGATCGCCTTAGACTTTTTATCTGAAGTGCTCATTTATTTTCCTTTCAATAGCTGAAGGAAGTATAAAGCATACCCCTGAAAACAGCTGTTGAGAACTAATACGCCGGAACATGCCAAAAAACGAAAACAGGCACAAAATATAATCAGATTTCAGCTTTTTTGGTTTGCGCAGAACGCTTCCTGGTCCTTTCGGTCCTCGTATCTTTCTTTCCCGCCAGATTCCTTTCACGCTGGACGTCATGCACACCATCGATCTCCAGGATCGCGTTCATAATTTCATTCAAATGGTCAATATCCCTGACCTCCAGGATGATCTCCATCCTCGCTTCCTCGCGGTTGGGATGGCTCCTGGCTGTAATATCGACAATGTTTGCATGGTATTCTGAAAGGCTGACGGCGATTTCAGCCAGGAGGCCTGGTGTGTTGGAGGTACTGAGTACAATTTTTGCCTGGAAGATTTCCTCGCTGGATTTCTTCTCATCCCAGGAAACCGGCACCCTTCGTTCAGGATCAAGCAGGAGTTTCTGCAGTTCCGGGCAATCACTTGAATGGACGGCTATGCCCTTGCCCATGGACAGGAAGCCGACAATCGGCTCACCTTTAATCGGATTGCAGCATTCAGCCCGGTAAACCAGCAATCCAGGATGTTCACTGACAACGATGGAGGAATCTCCCCTGTCAAACACCTTGTTCACAAAGCCCCCCAGGGTGTTACGATACCTGGAGCTCTCGTCCTCAAAGGATATCCCGAGTTCAGGTTCAATGAGCC